>JAIDSL010000202.1 GCA_029061255.1 Muribaculaceae bacterium | reverse complement strand
ATCTGGAGATATATAGCTAAAGTGTTTTCCTGAAAATCCATAATTTAAAATCTGTTTATTACTTCCGATTCGCGCAGGCGCAGATACGTGAGCGTATAGTTTATAATACAAATGAGACCTGTCACATACCATTGTACATGTATCGGATTTAATGACTTTATGAAAGTCGTGGCATAGTGATATTTTGATGGCATGAAATAATATACCGAGGTACCGGCTACAATTACGTAGAGAATACATAATGCAGTCAGGGCAAAATAGGTCTTAATGAATGAGAAACGGGGCCATATAATACTGCCCAGAAAGAAAAATGACTGGTAAAGAAGGAATATTGCAATTGTCACAGAGCCTTCGGCCATGAATATATCACCCAATTTGAGGCAGGAAATATGTGGACAATCAGGATAGATAATTTTCATCAATAAGTATCTGCTCCAGTCGGCAACCCATATCGCACAAAAAAATGATACGAAAAATAGAAGCACATATATAATCCAGTGAGCAAGGAATTTTTCAGATGAATTTGCAGGTAATGAGAGCATTGATATTCGGCCGGTTTTCTGAATAAGCGAGCTGAACGCTGTAGAAACATAGATGCTGCCCAAGATGAAAAGCATTGCTCCAAAGGCTATCTGTTCTCCCTGGATCGCACGGTCGCCCATAAAGCTTGTTTCAGGTGAATATCCTACTGAAAATCCTATGAGAATTGCTAGAACAATAAGAGAACCGAACAATACAACCAGTCGCATAAGGTTGGTTCTTGATTGTTCAATCAATAATTTTCTAACGATGCTTCCCGTGCGGGATATGCTGAATTTATTTGTTGTTTCCATATTGTCATTTATTCTTTATTTGCAATTTGAAGGAAATATTGTGGGTTCTTGAGCACGAACTGGAATAAAGATTCGATATTTACATTGGTGTCGTATGTTCCGTCATTAGGTATGACAACCGATGTACCTCCTATTACAGGTGTGGCATACAGAGCTTTGCCGATGATCTCGGGAGACTGTGTTACCATAAAAGCAAGTTTTTGAGATAGATCCATTAGTGATGATTCAAGCAAAATGTGGTGCATGTCCATTATTACTACGCTATCCACAAGGTTTTCAATGTCGTGAACCTGGTGGGTGGAGATAATTATTGTTCGGTCATCATTCATGCACGACGCGATGAAACTGCGGAATGCACTTTTTCCGGGAATATCAAGACCATTGGTAGGTTCGTCCATCAGAAGCAACGAGGTATTACATGCAAGAGCGAATGCCATGAACACTTTTTTCTTCTGTCCCATTGAAAGTGCACCTAAGTTGGGATTTTTCTCAAGTCCAAACGTTTCGAGATGACCATGCAGTTCTTTCATTGAGAAACGGGGATAGTACTGTGCATTGAGTGTTACGTACTGCTCGAGAGTGATTGTCGGTAGATCAAACTCTTCGGGAACGATAAATATATCACTCATGGTCTCGGGCATGCGTGAACGCGTATTTACTCCTTTGAACATGACTCTACCGTTGACCGGAGTCAACATTCCCATTATCAGATATAGTAAGGTTGATTTTCCTGCTCCATTGGGGCCTAAGAGTCCATAGATTTTACCCGGCTCGATTGATAGATTGATGTTCTCAATGACGGGATTTGCTTTTTTTCGATAGCTGAATGTGAGATCTTGCAGTGTTAGCATAATAGTGTATTAGTGTAATAGTACACCGCAAAGGTAGAACATCTTTTTTATCCACCAAAATATTTTCGATAAAAATTCATATTTACCGTATAAAAATTTAGTAACTTTGCCACCGAGTCTCGGTGGAGACAACATATAAACTGAAGAAAAGTGCCTCTCTTCTTGTGAAATCGCCAAATTAACAGAGAATACACGGGGCATGGAGACAACTCATATAATGTGGGTTGCCTTTCCGTGCGTGTATACAGGTGTTTGGCGATACCAACAGGAGAGCATGGAAGGTGACTCACTTTTCACGTATTAATATTCCCTCTAAGTTGCCAAGGGAGCGAAAACTGTAAGCTTATGAATTACTTCTCGTCACATGTTGTTTCCTTTATCTTAGTTTTGCTGCTTATAATCCTTATATAATGAACTGATTTAAGCATATCGGTCACGATTTGATCCCGTAGGTCCATCATTCAGCGCTAAAAGGTCCACAAAATCGCCGTGAATTGTTAATTTATAACAAGTTTAAATCAGTTCAGGGGGTTATTAGCTCGCATGAATGATTTAGTATACAAT
>JAIDSL010000201.1 GCA_029061255.1 Muribaculaceae bacterium | reverse complement strand
TTGCCCGGCAAGCCGAGACGCTTGGTAATCCCTGCCCATCTCGCTCTCGCATACGCTAAGGAAAACAATCCCACCCTTCTCGAACACCGGCAGAACATTCTCGAGGGAGAGCGGGAAGTAAGCCGCACTGTGGCTGAGTCTCGTTTCAATGCCTCTGTAAACGCATCTGTTGGCTTCAATCAAGTGTCTGACCGTCTGCCCGAAGCCTACCGTTCGTTGCTTCGTCAAGATCTCGTGAATGTTTCCGTCTCTGTTCCGATAGTAGACTGGGGAGTCCGCAAGGGACGTGTGAACATGGCAAAAAATAATCTTGACGTGACGCGTATTGCCGCCGAGCAAGAGGAACTATCAATTGAGGAAGATATTCTTATGACCGTCAGTGACTATGAAATCCGTAAGGACTTGATAGCGTCAGCCTCCGAGGCGCTTGATCTTGCCGACATGGCATATGCCCAGACTCAACAGCGCTTCATGATAGGCAAGGCAGACGTCAACGCGATGACCCTTGCCCAAAACCGCAGGCAGGAAGCCTCCAAGAATTATATCTCGGCTCTCCAGAATTTCTGGCTCAGCCATTACAAAATCCGGCGCCTTACCCTACACGACTTCGAGATGGACCTCCCCCTCACCCGAGAGTTCGACCTTCTGTAGCAATGCACAATGCATAATGCACAATGCATAATCATCCGCTCTTGAAAGAAAAAAATACTCTACAGATATAAGTTTTTATCTATAAAAATAACTCATTGGTTTCGAATAGGAAATCATTTATGAATTATGCATTATGAATTATGCATTAAAAAAAGGCTCTTTTTCCATAATAGTTGTCTTCATCGCATTCGCGATAGCAGGCTGTGCCATGCTCCCACTTCTGCCTGTGAAACTTGCTCCTTCGCAGACACTCCCTTCCATAACAGTGAGTTTCTCAATGAAGGGAGCATCATCGCGTACGGTAGAGCAGGAAGTAACATCACGAATCGAATCAATCCTTGCAAGAATCAACGGAGTGAAAAGTATCGATTCAAAATCACGTGAAGGTGGCGGACGAGTATCTATAAGTCTTGACCGGCATGCCGACATGGACAATGTGCGGTTTGAGGTGTCTACACTCGTCAGGCAGATATGGAGCCAACTGCCGGAAGGCGTGAGTTATCCTTTCATATCACTCCGTCAGGCTGACAGCGATGCCTCTCGCCCATTTATGACCCTTACTCTCAATGCACCCGCCAATCCGTCGGAGATAATGGCATATGGTGAAGAAAACCTCAAGCCATTGCTTGCAAGGATTAAGGGAGTAGGAAAAGTGGAGTTGAGTGGCGCACAACCGATGGAGTGGAAACTCCAATACGATATTGACCCTCTTTCAGCTCTTGGCATAACGCCTTCAGATATCCGCAATGCCATCACTGAGCACTACAGATCTGAATTTCTTGGCATCGCGCCTATAATCAAAGGCAACGGCAAGGAATGGCTCCGCATATTGATGAGCTCAGGAAGCGACCGGGGTAGCTTTAATCCTGCCGACATCACACTGACTGCTAAAGATGGAACCATCATCTCACTCGACAAGATAGCCGAAACTACTCATGAGGAGGCTGAGCCTACCGGCTACTTCCGCATAAATGGACTTAATTCCATCTATGTCAATATTACTGCCGATGAATATGCCAATCAGCTTAATGTGGCGAAAGAGATAAGAGAATCCTTATCGGAATTCCTACGCAGTATGCCGCAGGGCTATATGGTCGACACTGCATATGATGCCACCGAGGAAATTCACAAAGAACTCGACAAGATATATTTCCGGACTGGACTAACGGTGTTGATACTCCTGCTCTTTGTAGCTTTGGTTTCGCTAAGTTTCCGCTACGTGCTCCTCATTACAATCGGACTGACGGTCAACCTTTCAATTGCGATTGGCTTCTACTATCTTGCCGGAATTGAGATCCAGCTTTATTCTCTCGCAGGAATCACCATCTCTCTCAATCTCATCATCGACAACCTGATAGTGATGGCCGACCATTATAGCCGCCAAAGGAACCTGACGGTTTTCACAGCGATATTGGCTGCTACGCTTACTACTGTCGGAGCTCTTTCTGTGGTTTTCTTCCTCGATGATGTGACTCGCCTTAGTCTTCAGGATTTCGTGGCGGTTGTGATAATCAATCTTGTAGTATCTTTAGCTGTTGCTTTGTTTCTTGTCCCGGCTCTCGTGGAGCAACTCGGAATGAGACGAAGGAAAAAAGCCGGAAGACACCGTAAAATAAGCACCAAGGTGGCACTCTTGCTCTCACGACTATACCAAACAATTGTCTGCTTACTCCTGAGATTCAGGGTATGGTTCATGATACTCATAGCTCTCGCATTCGGTGGCACTCTATGGCTTTTCGCTGTGAAAGTATATAATGGTTCATATTGGGATAGAAATCCGGGGGAACCAATCCTCAGCATAAATGCCACTCTACCCAACGGTGCCACACTCGAGCAAATGAACACCCTGATTGGTAGAATGGAATCTTTTCTTGCGGAATTCCCGGAAATCCGTCAGTTCCAGACCTTCGTCTCCTCTCCACGAAGAGCGTCAATATCGGTATTCTTCAATGAAAAACATCGGCACGACGGATTCCCCTACCGCCTTAAGGGTGAGGTAGTCTCAAAAGCACTCTCTCTTGGAGGTGGCTCATGGAGTGTGTATGGTCTCGAAGACATGGGGTTCAACAATGATGTCAGGGAAAATGCAGGAAGCTACCGCGTGAAGATGACTGGCTACAACTACGATGAGCTGTACCATTGGGCAGAAACTATGCGCGACACATTGCTTTCTCACCGACGCATCAAAGAAGTGATTATTTCCTCCGAATTCTCCTATTGGAAAGACGATTATTCCGAGTTTTATCTTGCTATCGACAGAGATTTGCTCGCAAAGGCAGACCTTACACCAACCCAACTTTTTTCTGCTATCGAACCGACTTTCAGCCGGGGAGTGACAAGTGGAGTAATTTCCACAGAGCGTGGCAACGAGCAGATTCGCCTATATTCCCGCCAAGGGGAGGAATACGACATTTACGCTCTTATGCATCAACCATTCCATGCCGGAGCACGCACCTTCAAGCTTTCTGACATTGGTAATATCGAAAAGCGGCAGGCTCCTCATGAGATAGTCAAGAAAAACCAGGAATACGTATTGTGTCTGCAATATGAATACATCGGATCCCCAAAGCAAGGGGAACGTGTGCTTGAGAAAGACCTCGAAAAGATCAATTCCATGCTCCCTGTAGGCTACAAGGCAGAGTATGAAAAAAACGAATGGAAAGCCAAGGATGACCATGCTAAATATTGGTTGCTGCTTTTAGTGACTGCCATCATATTCTTCATAGCTTCCATTCTCTTCAATTCCCTGCGCCAGCCACTCGCTATCATATTCATGATCCCGATTTCCTTTATCGGTGTCTTCCTGACATTCTACCTGCTCAAGCTGAAATTCGACCAAGGAGGCTTTGCATCTTTCATCCTTCTTGCCGGAATCACAGTTAATGCCGCAATCTATATCGTAAGCGCATTCAACAGTCTGCGCCATCGTTTCCCCAGGATCATCCCTATCAGACTCTACATCCGCGCTATAAAGGTCAAGATCACCCCTATCCTGCTGACGGTGCTCTCTACTATACTTGGCTTCATACCATTCCTGATAGGAAGCAGCAAGGAAAGTTTCTGGTTTCCCCTTGCTGCGGGCACCATCGGAGGCCTCACAATGTCGCTGATTGGCGTTCTCCTATTTCTTCCTCTATTCCTCCTACCCCGCCACTCAAAACGAAACAAAAAGGGCACTGCATGACTGCAATGCCCTTCTCTGTGCGCCCGGGGGGACTCGAACCCCCACGCCTTTCGGCACTAGATCCTAAGTCTAGCGCGGCTACCAATTACGCCA
>JAIDSL010000200.1 GCA_029061255.1 Muribaculaceae bacterium | reverse complement strand
GACTGGGCAGACATACACAATATCTGGAAGCGCGACAAGGTGGCTGCCGACTACAAGGAGGCCATCATGATGGCTATCAATGCCGGTATCGATATGTCGATGACACCCTACGATATGGAATTCTGCACTCTCCTCAAGGAACTCGTAGATGAGGGCAAGGTATCCCAAGCACGTATTGACGACGCTGCAGAACGTATCGTACGCCTGAAGCTCCGCCTCGGACTCTTCGAGACCCCGACCATGAATCCTGCTGACTATCCTGACTTCGGCAGCGAGGCACACGCCCTCAAGGCCCTTGAGCTCGCAGCTGAGAGCGAAGTCCTGCTTAAGAACGAAGGCAATATCCTACCGATCGCACAAGGCAAGAAGATTCTCGTGACTGGTCCTAACGCCAACTCAATGCGTTCGCTCAATGGCGGCTGGAGCTACAAATGGCAAGGAAGCGATGACCCGAAATTCCACGACCAGTATAATACTATCTACGAGGCTATGCGCCTTATCTATGGTGATTCCAACGTGAAGCTCGAGCAAGGTATGGACTACAATCCTGAGATATGGGAATCTGAGATCAACGTCCGCATCCAGGCTGCAGTTGCTGCTGCGCGCAGTGTCGACGTCATCGTGGCTTGCGTAGGCGAGAATTCATACTGTGAGACCCCGGGCAACACCAACGACCTCCATCTCTCAGCCAACCAAACCGCCCTCGTTAAGGCTCTTGCTGCAACAGGCAAGCCGATCGTACTCGTACTCAACGAAGGTCGCCCACGCATCATCCGCGAGATCGAACCGCTTGCATCTGCCGTAATCGACGTGATGCTTCCGGGCAACTACGGTGGCGATGCTCTTGCGGAACTCATCTCCGGCAAGCGCAACTTCAGCGGAAAGCTCCCCTTCACTTATCCTAAGTGGATCAACGCTCTCGCTACCTACGACCACAAGCCATGCGAGACCGTTCCGACAATGGAAGGTGCCTACAACTACAGCGCAGACATCGATGTGCAGTGGCCATTCGGATACGGCATGAGCTACACCACCTATGAATACTCCGGCATCTCAATCGACAAGACCGAGTTCACTCCGACCGACGACCTCAAGGTTTCTGTCAACGTGAAGAACACCGGCAACGTGGAAGGCAAGGAAGCCGTGATCTTCTACAGCAGCGACCTTGTGGCCACCATCACTCCCGATGTGCTGAAGGTTCGTGGCTTTGACAAGGTGACACTCAAGCCGGGAGAGAGCAAGACTGTTGAATTCACCATCCCCGCCTCCGACCTCGCATTCGTGGGAGCCGATGGCAAGTGGACAATCGAAAAAGGCGAATTCGAATTCACTCTCGGCAACCAGAAGGTGAAAGCCACCTGCACCGCCACCAAGGTGTGGGATACCCCCAACATCTAATTTCTTCAATGCATAATGCATAATTAATAATGCATAATCATTTGCCGGAGGAATCCAATCTATTATCCATACGATAAGTGATTATCCCCTTAAAAAATTCGGGCTCCATCTTCAACATTGGGTTGAGGACGGAGTCCGAAATTATATAAATTATACATTATGACTTGCTTGAGCGCTGCTAATTATGCATCATGCATTATGACTTGGTTTAGCTTGAGCGTAGCTAATTATGCATTATGAATTATGCATTATGCATTGAAAAAGCAATCCTCCCAAGTATCTCCTCCAAGGCTGACCTTGGCGCTCCAACATTGAGCCTCATAAGCCCCGAGCCTTCCTTGCCGAACATCGCCCCGTCGTTAAGAGCGACCCGGGCCTTGTTGACGAAAATATCTATCAGTTCATCATGGCTCAATCCGAGTCCACGGCAGTCGAGCCATACCAAATAAGAGGCATCCGGACGCAATGCCCTGACTCCAGGAATATTCTTCTCGCAATATTCCTCTACGAAGCGGATATTATCTTCCACATAGCCAAGCATCTCCTTTCTCCATTCCTCTCCCTTTCGATAAGCTGCTATAGCCGCAATGTGGGAGAAAATAGGGGCATCCCCAAATTCATTGGCAACTAACCAACCATAGAATTTCTCACGAATCTTTTCATCCGGCACCACTGAAAATGAGCTTACGATGCCCGGAATATTGAATGTCTTCGAAGGAGCGCAGAATGTTATGCTGTTTGAAGCTGCGTCTTCACCGACAGTAGCGAAAGGCACATGTTTATTGCCCCAGAGAGCCATGTCGGCATGAATCTCGTCGGAAACCACAAGCAAATTCTTTCTCTTGCAAATCTCGGCAAGCTTACGAAGCTCCTCCTCGCTCCACATACGTCCGCCAGGATTATGAGGATTAGAAAGGAGCAATACCCCACCCTTGGTGTCAAGACGCTCAAGGGCATCATAATCCATATGATAACGATGGTCGGCATCCTCGATAAGAGGCACATTCACCACATTCCTGCCATTTTCCTCAGCAGTGATACGGAACGGATGATACACGGGAGGCATTATCACCACATCATCACCCGGCTTCGTAAATACATTTATCACCATTCCTATTCCCTTCACTATTCCGGGAATATAGCTTATCCACTCCGGCTTGATCTCCCAGCCGTGGAGCTTCTTCTCCCAATCGATAATGGAGGGTCTATAGTCTGCCGGCTCTGCCGTATATCCTAATATCGGATGTTCAAGCCTCTTGCGGAGGGCATCCATGATAAACGGAGGAGTAGCAAAATCCATATCAGCTACCCAAGCAGCAAGAAGATCCGGACGACCAAACCGCTCCTCAAGCAGGTCAGTCTTTATCGCACCGCTTCCATGCCTCTCAATTATCTCGTCAAAATTATATGCCATATTTTTTAGTTTTATTCTCTTATAAATACACCCACCAAAAGCATCCTTTTATCCTCCTTGTAGGGACGCACGGCTCGTGCGTCCTTTTTTCATAGTATCTATTATTATAATTGAGGACGCACGCGCCGTGCGGCCCTACAAGGAAATATGTGATTGTCAATTATTCAAGTGCTTGCTTAATATCAGCATAAAGGTCCTCAGCATCTTCAAGTCCCACCGAAAGCCTGATTGTCGTGTCTTTCACATCCATCGCATCTCGCTGCTCTTGCGTGAGGGGTCCGAAGATGGTGCTTGCCGGATGTATTGCCAGCGTGCGGTTGTCAAATAGATTCGTGGCCCTATGAATAAGCTTCAATCCGTTGATGAATCGCTTGCAAGCATCCTCGCTTTCAAGGTCGAATGTCAGCATTGCTCCGGCTCGGTCGCCATACTGCTCGGTAAAAAGCTTATGCTGGGGATGACTCTCAAGCCCGGGATACCCGACAGCCACGACTCCGGGGGTCTGTGAAAGCATCTTGGCAAGCTTCAGCGCGGAGTCTGCCTGACGCTCATAGCGCACCTGCATCGTCTCTAATCCGAGGGTCTGCATATAAGCCACATGTGGAGTCATGTATCCTCCGAAGTTGAATACACAATCTTTTTTGATAAAGAGAGATATTTCCGGGAAATTACCATAGTCGATAATCACTCCCCCAAGACTGGTGGCTCCCCCTGAGACATATTTTGTAGTGGATACGACCTGAAAGTCCAACCCCAAAGCTTTTCCATCAAATTGAGTGAATGGAATCATTGTGGTGTCTGCTATCAATGGAATGTTGTGGCGATGCGCTATTGCCGCGAGTGCACGTACGTCTGCCACCTCCGTCTGAGGATTTGTGACACTTTCAAGAAATATGCAGCATGTGTCCTCATCTACCAATGCCTCCACTGCCTCAGGATCAGTAAGGTCAGTCAGCCGAGCCTCCACACCAAACTTTGCCATTGTCTTGGTCAGCAATAGATATGTGTTGCCGAAAAGATGCGTGGAAGATATTATATTTTTACCTGCAGAAGCGGCACTCATCAGCATAGCGCTTATCGCAGCCATTCCCGACGTGAATGCGCTTACCTCCTTTGCTCCGGTGAGATGCGCAATCCTATGCTCAAAATGTGTCACTGTAGGATTAAGCACCCTTGAATAGTCTGGAGCATCCGTACGCCCACAAAAAGCATCAGCCATTACATCGGCATTGTCAAATTCATAGGCTAATGCATGATATACGGGCATCTGGAGTGCATCGTAAGCGTCTCTTCTTTGATATGGCGTATGTATCGCCTTGGTGGTATTCTTCATCTTTTTCTTACAAAATGATAATTCGATGCAAAATTAATATTTTACACCGAAACCTACACTATCAAAAGCCAAAAAAGATTTCACTTTCCCCCTGGGGGTGCCAATAATCAATCAATGATAATTCATCATTGACAATTGATTCCGGTCTTCTCCGATGCCCTTATAATCCATATTCGATACCGATATGGCACGTGTGTCTTTCATAATAAGGACGATTCCCGAAATCGGAGACATCAGACCGGCATCTATTCATTTTTTTCGGGTTTCACTAATATAACATACATTTTTCAAGTAAGTTGCAGATAAAACGCTTTTTTTCTTGGATATTAGAAAATAATTGACTACCTTTGCGATTGTTCTCAGGAAGACGCCATGAAATAACCATTTTATATAATCCCGGCAGGAGAAATCCTGCCATTCAACAAAAACAACATTTATGAAAAAGTATTTAGCAGAGATGATCGGTACGTTCGTGCTGACACTCATGGGCTGCGGATCTGCAGTCTTCGCCGGCATTGGCCTGGGAACAACCGGATACGGAGTATCCACTCTCGGCATCGCATTCGCATTTGGTCTTGCAGTAGTTGCGATGGCCTACACCATCGGTGGAATTTCCGGATGCCACATCAATCCCGCCATCACACTCGGCGTATGGGCTAACGGCAGAATGTCTGGAAAAGACGCTTGCAACTATATGATTTTCCAAGTCATCGGTGCCATCATAGCTTCTGCTGTGATATATTTCCTTGTCAACACGGGCAATGAGGCCGGTCTTTCAGCCGTTTTTAACGATACCACCACTACCGGTGCAAACTCGTTCCTCCCAGGCAATGTAGTTCCTGCATTCGTGGCTGAGTTTATATTCACATTCATCTTTGTGCTCGTAGTGCTCGGCACTACCGACTCAAAGAAAGGCGCCGGCAACTTCGCAGGCCTTGCTATCGGTCTTGCACTTGTACTCGTTCATATCGTCTGCATTCCAATCACAGGCACATCCGTTAACCCCGCACGTTCCATCGGCCCGGCTATCTTCGCTTGCATCGAAGGCAACTGCACTCCCATCTCACAGATCTGGCTCTTCATCGTGGCTCCGATGCTTGGTGCCCTCCTCAGCTCCGCTGTATGGAAAGCAATCGCTTCAGACAAGGACTGATCTAAATATCTAAAGAATTAAGTCGCTTCGGACTGCCTCTTCAACACTGCGTTGAGGACGCAGTCCGAAACTCATTTTGCATATCTCCCATATTTTATATAATTTTGCATTAAATATACCGATTCATCATACAAATCGGTGAAAACGATGAAAACTCCGAAAACGATGAAAACCAATAAAGGAACAATCTGCGTGCAAGGGGGCTGGAAGCCGGAAAACGGTCAGCCCCGTGTGCTCCCCATAATACAGAGCACCACTTTCAAATATTCAACATCCGAACAGATGGCTCGCCTCTTCGACCTTGAGGAGAGCGGCTATTTCTATACACGCCTTGCCAACCCTACAAACGATGCTGTTGCTGCCAAGATTGCAGAACTCGAAGGGGGCGTTGCAGCGATCCTCACCTCCTCCGGACAGGCCGCCAATTTCTATGCTGTCTTCAACCTCTGCTCTGCAGGCGACCATTTCGTATGCTCCTCAGCCATCTACGGAGGCACATTCAACCTCTTCGCCGTGACTATGAAGAAGATGGGAATCGAATGCACCTTCATCTCTCCCGAATCAACCGAGGAGGAGATTGCCGCTGCAATACGCCCCAACACCAAGCTTATCTTCGGCGAGACCATCTCCAATCCAAGCAACGACGTTCTTGATATCGAGAAGTTCGCCAAGGTAGCACACGAAAACGGAGTACCCCTTATCGTAGACAACACCTTCGCTACCCCCATCAACTGCCGTCCTTTCGAATGGGGAGCTGACATCGTCACCCACTCCACAACAAAATACATGGACGGGCACGCCACAAGCGTAGGCGGCGTGATTGTAGACAGCGGCAACTTCGACTGGGAGGCACATGCCGAGAAATTCCCCGGCCTTACTACCCCTGACGAGTCATACCATGGCTTGACATACACAAAGGCATTCGGCAAGGCTGCATTCATCACCAAAGCTACGGCGCAACTGATGCGCGACCTTGGTTCAATACCTTCACCCCACAACTCATTCCTCCTCAACCTCGGTCTCGAGACTCTCCACCTCCGTATGCCGCGCCACTGCGAGAATGCCCTTAAAGTGGCACAATGGCTTGAAAAGCACCCGAAAGTAGCCTGGGTCAACTATGCAGGACTCGAAAGCAACAAATATTATGAACTGGCAAAGAAACAGATGCCAAACGGCACTTGCGGCGTTATCTCCTTTGGGCTCAAAGGCACCCGCGAGGATGCCATCGAAATGATGGATAAATTCAAGTTCATCGCCATCGTGACTCACGTAGCCGATGCCCGCACCTGCGTACTCCACCCCGCGAGCCACACCCACCGCCAGCTTACCGACGAGCAGCTTCGCGAAGCCGGCGTTCCCGCCGACCTCGTCCGCCTATCCGTCGGCATCGAAGACGTCGAAGACATCATAGCCGACCTCGACCAAGCCCTGTCTTAATGCATAATTCCTAATTATCAAGACTCGGTTTGTTTCGGTGTCCGAGCCTTAGGCTCGGCTCCACTTAAGACTTAAGACTCAAGACTGAAGACTTAATATGCTCACCCTTATTGCCGAATCCAAGACAATGCTCGAGCAGGAGCTACCCGTCAGCCGGGAGTGTTACGAAGCTAACACCCCGGCAGGCGAGGCTTTTGCCGATGAAACTATGGCGCGTGTCGCCGACATGGACGTAGCTGACATAGCCACCGCCATCAAGATCAGCCCCGCAATGGCAGCCAAAGTAGTCCGCATGGCATATGAATTCCCCAACAAGCAGACCGGGCTCCGTGCCATAGATGCCTTCACCGGGGTTGTCTTCAAGAACTTCGACTATACTTCTCTCTCCCCCGAAGAGAAAGAGCGCACAGCCACGAATGTCCGCATCATCTCCTCCCTCTATGGCTGGCTCCGCCCCGAAGACATCATCAAGCCCTACCGCTTTGACTTCACCACTCCCGTCGCCCCCGACGACAAGACCTTCGCCGCCTGGTGGAAAAAAGACGTCACCATACAGCTCGTCAGGCAACTGAAAGCCACCGGCGAGAAAAACATCCTCAACCTCCTCCCCGCCGACGCAGCCAAATGCATCGACTGGAAACTCGTAAAGAACTTCGCAAAAGTCTGGAAAGTAGACTTCAAAGAGCAGGACGGCTCCGCCGTCCGCACCCCCCACGCCGGCAAACTCAAAGCCCTCCGCGGCCACCTCCTCCGAGAAATACTCACCCAAGACC
>JAIDSL010000020.1 GCA_029061255.1 Muribaculaceae bacterium | reverse complement strand
GACTCATTTTGTCCACGTGCACCTTAACATCAGAATAAACAATTAAAACACAATAACATCTATGAATTTACTGTTGGAAATAAGCAACGGAGATTTAGCGGTTACAGCGACCCTTACAGGCATTGGCCTTGTTTTTGCGGCTCTGCTGATTGCCCGCCTCATCTCCCCTAAATCCTATTCGGTAAAGAAAGGCGAAACCTACGAATGCGGTATCCCGACCCGCGGTGAGTCAATGATTCAGTTCAAGTCCGGCTACTACATCTTCGCCATCCTGTTTCTTCTGTTCGACGTCGAGTGCGTTTTCCTTTATCCTTGGGCCACCATCATGCGTAGCCTTGGACCTTCAGGACTTCTCTGCGTCGCTATCTTCATGTTCATTCTTATTTTAGGCCTTGCCTATGCTTGGCGGAAAGGAGCACTCAAATGGCAGTAAAGGAACCATCTATCAAGTCGATGAAGCATGAAGACTTCAAAGACAACGAATACATCGACAAGCTTGTAGAAGAACTTAACGCTACCGGTGCCAACGTTGCTGTTGGCAAACTCGACCAGCTCATCAACTGGGGCATCTCCAACTCCCTTTGGCCTCTTTGCTTCGGAACAAGCTGCTGCGCTATCGAGTTCATGTGCCTCGGTGCTGCTCGCTACGACATGGCTCGCTTCGGGTTTGAGGTAGCTCGCAACTCCCCTCGTCAAGCAGACTATATCATGGTGCAAGGCACTATTGTCCACAAGATGGCGCCCGCTCTAATTCGCCTCTACGAGCAACTTGCTGAACCAAAATATGTCATTGCTTGCGGCGGCTGTGCCGTCAGCGGTGGCCCATTCAAAAAGTCATACTGCGTTGTTGACGGAGTCGACAAAATCATTCCCGTCGATGTATTCATCCCGGGTTGTCCTCCACGTCCCGAAGCTATGTTCTACGGCCTCATGCAGCTCCAGCGTAAGATTAAGGTTCAGAAATTCTTCGGTGGCGTCAACCGTCAGGAGAAGATCAAGGACTTCTTCAGGCAGCATCCTACTGAGGTTGGCGAGTATTAATCTAAAAAGTCATAGAAAACACATTTATATATAATGAGCGTTAAAGACTGCATCAGCAAGATTTGCCCGTCGGCCACTTTCGAAGAAGGTGATATCCTTCTTGTGAATGTGCCTGCTCAAGATTGGCACGCACTTGCTTCTGAACTTAAACACAATCCCGAGCTCAATTTCGATGTGCTGACTGCACTTGTCGGCATGGACTGGAAGGAGTCTCTGGGCGTTATGTACTACTTCACTGCCACTTCCCGCAATTGGGAGATGATTTCCGTGAAGGTAGCTGTTGCCGACCGTGAGAATCCTTATATCCACACTGTTTCCGACCTTTGGAAAGTTGCTAACTTCCAGGAAAGGGAAGCTTACGATTTCTTCGGCATCAAATTCATCAACCATCCTGATATGCGCCGCTTCTTCCTGCGCAACGATTGGAAAGGCTTCCCTCTTCGTAAGGATTATGACGCTGATCCAAAGCTCAACCCCATCCCTACCGACGACGAGAAGAATGAGGATGATACTATTTCTTATGTTGAGCAAGAAGATGGCACAATCAAGGGGATACCGGGAAAGGTGTTCAAGGAAGGCGACTATGTTGTCAATGTCGGTCCTCAGCACCCCTCAACCCACGGAGTTATGCGATTCCGTGCTGCCATCGATGGTGAGGAGGTAAAGAAAGTCGACGTCGTTTCAGGATATATCCACCGTGGTATTGAGAAACTCTGCGAAAGCCTTGGCTATCCGCAGATTCTCCATTTCACAGACCGTATGGACTACATGAGCGCACACCAGAACCGCCACTGCCTCTGCATGTGTATTGAGAAGGCAATGGGTATCGAGGTTCCGGAGCGTGCTGTTGTTATCCGCACCATGATGGATGAGCTAATGCGTATCTCAAGCCACTTGCTCAGCTTCGGATGTACTGCGATGGACCTTGGTGCTACGACCGCATTCTTCTATGGGTTCCGCGAACGTGAACAGATTCTTGATATCTTCGAGAAGACTTGCGGCGCACGCATGTCGATGAACTATAATGTGATCGGAGGAGTTATAGCAGATCTTCACCCTGACTTCGTGAAGGATGTGAAGGATCTTCTCGCTATTATGCCCGAGCGCCTTAAGGAATACCACAAGGTTTATTCCGGCAATATCATTGCTAAAAACCGTATGGTCGGAGTAGGCCATCTCAGTCATGAGGATGCCATCAACTATTGCATTACAGGTCCTTCAGGACGTGGCTCCAACTGGAGCTGTGATTGCCGCAAGAAGCATCCATATGCCGCTTATGATCGAGTTCAGTTTGACGAGGTACTCCTCGACGGATGCGATTCTTACTCCCGCTATATGGTGAGGATGAAGGAAATCGAGCAAAGCTGCAGAATCCTTGAGCAACTCGTTGACCGCATTCCTGAAGGCGACATCCGTGCTCAGGTGCCAAAGATTGTAAAGCTTCCTGCCGGTCACTGGTACACTCAGGTGGAGGCATCCCGTGGCACTTTCGGCGTCTACATCGAAAGTGACGGTGGCAAGAATCCTTTCCGTGTTCATTTCCAGAGTCCCTGCTTCAACCTTGTTGGTGTCATGGATCTCTGCTGCCGCGGCAACATGATTGCCGACTTAATCACAATCGGAGCCGCTCTTGACTTCGTAATTCCGGATATTGACCGCTAACTAATACACTGAATCGAAATGTTTGACTTTGGTATTATCACAAACTGGATCAATGACCTCCTGGTTGGTTGCATGCCTGTGTGGGCTGCTACCCTTATTGAATGCGTCATTATCGGAGTCCTGATATTGCTCACCTACACGGTGCTCGCTCTTTTCTACATTCTCTACGAACGTAAGCTCTGCGCATGGTTTCAGTGCCGTCTCGGCCCGATGCGTGTAGGTCCTTGGGGACTTCTGCAGGTGTTTGCGGATATGTTCAAGATCCTTATCAAGGAGCTTATCTCACTCAAAGGCACTGACAAGTTCCTCTTCAAGCTTGCTCCCTACATCATCATCACATCTTCTGTAGTGATGCTTGCTTGTCTCCCTTGGGGACGTGGCCTGCAGATCATCGACTATAACATCGGTATCTTCTTTATCCTTGCTGTTTCAAGTGTCGGTGTCCTTGGTATTCTTCTCGCAGGTTGGTCCTCCAACAATAAGTACACCCTTATCGGTGCAATGCGAAGCGGTGCCCAGATGATCTCCTACGAGCTTTCTCTCGGTCTTGCTCTTATGTCGATCGTAGTTCTCGCAGGCACAATGAATATCACTGAACTCGTGGCTATGCAGGAACGTTGCTGGTTTATTTTCCAGGGATGGCTTCCCGCAGTTGTAGCTTTCATCATCTATGTGATTGCCGCTACTGCAGAGACCAACCGTGGCCCGTTTGACCTTCCTGAAGCTGAACACGAGCTTACCGCCGGCTACCACACTGAATACTCAGGCATTCACTTTGGCTTCTTCTATCTGGCTGAATACCTCAACCTCTTCATCGTCAGCGGTATCGCATCATTGATGTTCCTCGGTGGTTGGATGCCCTTCCACATCGCAGGCTGGGATGGCTTTAATATGGTCATGAACTGGATACCTGGTCCCATCTGGTTCCTCGGAAAGGCTTTCTTCATCAGCTACATCATCATCTGGTTTAAGTGGACTTTCCCACGCGTTCGTATCGACCAGATGCTCGCTCTTGAATGGAAATACATGATGCCATTCGCTCTCGTCAACCTTATCGTGATGGCAGTATTCGTGGCTCTCGGCTGGACATTCTAAATAATACCTGAAGAAGGCTTGATACCCTTCTTCAGGACCAAAATTAACAACAAAATAAGTATTTTATACTTAACGACATTACAAAAATGAGCGCAACTAAAGGAACGACCACTCAGATTATCGGCCCCGTCATCGACGTTAGTTTCGAGGGTGGCAAAGAGAACATTCCCCCAATCTACGCCGCGCTTCGCATTAAGCGCGACAATGGTGAGGATCTGATTCTTGAAGTCGAGCAGCATATCGGCGAACAGACTGTCCGCTGCGTGGCTATGGAATCAACCGACGGCATTCGCCGTGGTATGGAAGTAGAAAACCTCGGACGCCCTATCGCTGTGCCTACAGGCCAGCAAGTGAAGGGACGCCTTCTTAATGTTATCGGTGAGCCCATCGACCACCTTCCGGATCTCGACCGCGATAATCTGCGTCCGATCCATCAGCCGGCTCCGGCTTTCGAAGACCTCGCTATTTCTACTGAGATTCTTCTGACAGGTATCAAGGTGATCGACTTCCTTGAGCCATACACAAAAGGTGGTAAGATCGGTCTGTTCGGTGGTGCAGGTGTCGGCAAGACAGTGCTTATCCAGGAGCTAATCAACAATATCGCCAAAGGCTCCAATGGTTTCTCTGTGTTCACCGGTGTTGGTGAACGTACGCGTGAGGGTAACGACCTTCTTCGTGAGATGATTGAGAGCGGTGTCATGAAATATGGCAAGAAGTTTGAGGATGGCATGGAGAAAGGCGAATGGAACCTTGCCGATGTCGATATGAGCGAAGTGGAGAAGAGTCAGGTGACCATGGTGTTCGGTCAGATGAACGAACCCCCGGGGGCACGTCTCCGCGTGGCACTTTCCGGTCTTACAGTTGCTGAGCAATTCCGCGATGCAGAAGGTGGCGGACAGGATATCCTTCTCTTTATCGACAACATCTTCCGTTTCACTCAGGCTGGTTCTGAGGTGTCTGCACTTCTCGGCCGTATGCCATCTGCTGTAGGTTATCAACCTACCCTTGCTTCTGAAATGGGTGCTCTCCAGGAACGAATCACTTCTACTAAGAACGGTTCTATCACATCGGTTCAGGCAATCTATGTGCCAGCCGACGACTTGACTGACCCGGCTCCTGCCACCACATTCTCCTTCCTTGACGCTACCACCGTGCTCAACCGTAAAATTGCTGAGCTCGGTATCTATCCCGCTGTTGACCCCCTCGACTCCACATCACGTATCCTCGACCCCAATATCATCGGTGAGGAACACTATAATGTGGCTCAACAGACAAAGCAGCTCCTTCAGAAATACAACGACCTTCAGGATATCATCGCCATCCTCGGTGTAGATGAGCTTAGCGATGAAGACAAACTTGTGGTTTCTCGTGCACGCCGAGCTCAGCGTTTCCTCAGCCAGCCATTCCATGTGGCTGAGCAGTTCACCGGTGTACCGGGTGTCATGGTGCCTCTTCAGGAGACAATCCGCGGATTCAAGATGATCCTCAGCGGGGAGATGGACGAATATCCTGAGCAGGCATTCCTGAATGTCGGCACAATCGACGAAGCGATTGCCAAAGGCAAGAAGATGCTTGCTGAAGTATAAACTATAGCACATTTCGATAATGACTTTAGAAATCATTTCACCTCAGGAAGTCGTTTTCAAGGGCGACGCGGAGTCTGTGACGCTGCCGGGAGAACTCGGTAAGTTCACAGTACTCAAAAACCATGCGCCGTTGATTTCAGTGCTCGTTGAGGGTTCGATTGCCTACCGCACTCCATCCGGCGAGGAAAACACCTACGCCATCAAAGGTGGACTTGCCGACGTAGACAACAATGTAATTTCGGTGTGCATCTATTAACGGAACTGTAATGAGAAATAAATTAGCCATACTGTTTTTGCTCGTGTCAATCTTGGCACTCCCCTTTGCCGCTAAGGCATCAGAAGAGGAGAAAGGTAAGGTTGACGTGAAAGAAAACATATTCCATCACCTCGGCGACGGCTACGGCTGGGAAGTGCCGTTCAGCCATACCTACCGCATTCCGCTCCCCGTTATCGTTAGAGCAGAAGACGGTAGCTGGCACTGCTTCTCATCTGGTCGACTCGTGAAATACGAGGAGCACACAGATGCAGAGACCGGTAAAACTCATACTGTTGCTGTTCCGCAAATAGTGACAATTGCAAAAGGTGAATGGCCAGACAGATATAAGTTTGTTCTAGCTCATACAAGCAAGCATAAAAACAAAGTTGTGCAGCTAATCCCTACTTCTCCGGAAGATGAAGCAGAAGCCGAAAAGATCGCCTCAGCCCAAAACGATGAAATAGTAGACGGATATGTAAAGTTTGATGGCAAATATTATAAGGAATATAAGCCTTTTGACATTTCTATCACAAAGAATGTCCTCGCTCTCTTCATCGCAGCTGCTCTTGTGACATGGATGGTGATGGGTCTCGTGAGATTCTACACCCGGAAGGGCTTTAAAGCTCCTCGCAAGGGTATGGGATTCCTGGAGCTATGCGTCGACTTCGTCTACACCGGAGTGATCAAAAGCACACTCGGAGATAAGGCACCCAAGTTTGCGCCGTATCTGCTGACAGCTTTCTTCTTCATCCTTACGATGAACCTCCTCGGTCTAATCGTGATTTTCCCGGGCGGAGCCAACCTGACAGGTAATATTGCAATCACCCTTGTGCTGGCTGTCATGACGTTTGTCATCACAAATATTAATGGCAACAAGCATTATTGGAAAGAGATTTTCTGGCCGGATGTGCCACTTCTGCTGAAATTCCCTATCCCAATTATGCAGGTAATTGAGGTATTTGGTATATTTACAAAACCGGCAGCCTTGTGCGTACGTCTTTTTGCAAACATGATGGGCGGACATATGATTGTGATTACCTTGACACTTCTCATATTCATATTCGCTGCTTATGGGGCTGCTATAGCAGGTGTGTCAGCCGTAGTTTCTTTGATCTTCTCCATATTCATGCTTGCTCTTGACACTCTCGTAAGCTTCATCCAGGCTTATGTATTCACCTTGCTCTCTACCATTTTCATTTCCATGGCCGTACACGAAGAGCATGGTGACCATCACGAGACACATGATTCTGAAACTGCAGTTGCCCCAAAAGTCTCATAATATGGGAATTTTGAAACGACTGTTTTGATTAAACAACAAATAAAAACAATAATAACTCTAAAACTTCAAGACTATGTTTTCAATGATCTTAGTAGCCGAAGCTCTCGCATCTTTCGGCGCTGCCTTCGGAGCAGGCCTGTCTGCAATCGGCGCAGGTATCGGTATCGGTAAAATCGGTAGCAGCGCTATGGAAGCAATCGCTCGTCAGCCGGAAAGCGCAGGCGATATCCGTTCTAACATGATCGTGATTGCTGCCCTCATCGAAGGTGTTGCTCTCTTCGCTGTGATTGTATCTGCCCTCGCACTCTTCATCTGATCGGCTCCTGCCATATAAATCCTATACAAAATGGAATTATTCACGCCCGATTTTGGACTGGTGTTCTGGATGTTCGTTGCGTTCATCCTCCTCTTCATCGTGCTTGCGAAGTGGGGATGGCCGGTGATCATCAAGCAGATGGAAGGGCGTGCGGATGCTATCGACAAAGGTGTGGAATATGCCCGCGAAGCCAAGCAACAGCTCGACAACGCAAAGGAGTCCGCACAGCAAGTCATAGGAGAAGCTCAGGCCAAACAAGCTGAAATGCTTCGCGAGGCTGCTAAAATGAAGAGCCAGATTATTGAGGAGGCCAAGAAAGAGGCTTCCGAAGAGGCCCGTAAAGTGATGGAGGCCGCTAAAGTCTCTATCGAGCAGTCACGCAAAGAAGCAGAACTCCAGTTCAGAAATGAAGTAAGCAAGTTCTCTATCGACATCGCTGAGAAGATGGTTCGCAATCAGCTCAAGAACGATGAAGAGCAGCAGAAACTTGTCAATAAGATGTTGGACGAAATAGAGAAGAACTGAGGCAATGAACGAGGGACTGATACCCCAGCGCTATGCTAAGGCGCTCTACAAACTCGCCGTCGAAAGAGGTAATGCTGAAAAAGTTTACCTTGAGATGAAGACGGTGGCTGATTCGTTTGCTCAAAATCCCGGACTCCAGAAAGTGCTCTCTAATCCTTACGTGAAGCGAGAGGATAAGGCTAAACTCCTCCTGAGTGCTGCCGGAGATTTGGTGGAAGACGACTATCGTTCATTTGTCGAGCTCATTCTTAATAGAAAAAGAGCTGACTTCGCTCATCTGATGGCGCTCGCTTATTGCGACCTTTACCGCAAAGACAACAAGATAGCTCGCGTCAAGATTATCACAGCTACCCGACTTAGCGAGGATATGATGGCTAAGCTCCGCGATGTAGTGACGAAAGCTTACCCTGGAATGACTCTCGAGTTCTCTTACGATGTGGATCCCGATCTCATCGGAGGTTTTGTGATCGATGTCGATGGCCAGCGCCTCGACGCTTCGATCAGCAATGAGATCGAACAATTACGTTTAAAACTTTTAAGAAGCAATTAACAATGCTTAACCCAAGCGAAATTTCAGATATTCTAAAGCAACAGCTTGAGAACGTCAACTCTCAGGTCAAGTTTGAGGAGACAGGTACTGTCCTTAGCGTCGGCGACGGCGTAGCTCACGTCTACGGCCTCGAAAATGTTAAGGCAAGTGAGCTCGTTGAGTTTGAAAACGGCTCTACCGGTGTCGCTCTCAACCTTGAGGAAAGCAATGTGGGTGTTGTGCTTCTCGACGATGTGAATGCGGTGTCAGAAAACATGACAGTTCGTCGCACGGGTGAGATTGCCTCTATTCCGGTCGGCGATGGCATGTTCGGTCGCGTTATTAACATCCTTGGCGAACCGATTGACGGCAACGGCCCGATAGAGGGTGAGTTGCTTCGCATGCCCCTTGAGAGAAAGGCTCCCGGTGTTATCTTCCGTCAGCCTGTGAAGCAGCCGCTCCAGACAGGTCTGAAGGCCATCGACTCGATGATTCCTATCGGCCGCGGACAGCGTGAGCTCATCATCGGCGACCGCCAGATCGGTAAGACTGCCATTGCAATCGACACTATTATCAACCAGCGTCAAAACTATCTCGCAGGTAAACCCGTCTACTGTATCTACGTTGCAATAGGCCAGAAGGCATCTACGGTAGCTTCTATTGTGCAGACCCTTAAGAAACATGGCGCTATGGATTATACCGTCGTAGTATCCGCCACTGCTTCTGACTCTGCTGCAATGCGCTATTATGCTCCATTTGCAGGCGTAGCAATCGGAGAATATATCCGCGACACCGGTCGCGATGCCCTCATCGTCTATGATGACCTTTCTAAGCAAGCTGTGGCATACCGTGAGATATCACTTATCCTTAAGCGTCCTTCGGGTCGTGAGGCATATCCCGGTGATATCTTCTATCTCCACTCACGTCTGCTCGAACGCGCTGCAAAGATCATCGACAACCAGCAAGTGGCATCGAACATGAACGACCTTCCTGAAGTGCTGAAGCCTATCGTCAAAGGTGGTGGCTCGCTTACAGCTCTTCCTATCATCGAGACCCAGGCTGGCGACGTATCAGCGTATATTCCTACCAATGTGATCTCTATCACCGACGGACAGATATTCCTCGAGACTGCACTCTTTAATCAGGGTATTCGCCCTGCAGTGAATGTGGGTATCTCTGTATCTCGTGTAGGTGGTAACGCTCAGATAAAGCCTATGAAAAAAGTGGCTGGTACGCTCAAGATTGCACAAGCCCAGTATCGTGAGCTCGAATCGTTCACCAAGTTTGGAGGTGACATCGACCCTGTTACCGCTAAGGTGATTGATACAGGTCGCAAAAACCAGCAGCTCCTCATACAGCCGCAATATCAGCCATGGCCTGTTGAAAATCAGGTGGCAGTAATCTTCTGTGGTGTAAACGGCCTGATGGAAAACGTTCCCCTTGACAAGGTGCATGAGTTTGAGTCTCTTTTCATCCAGCTTCTTGAGGCTAAATACCGCAAGGAAGTGCTTGATGAAATTAAAGCAGGCAACCTTACAGACGATGTCCAGGCTAAACTTCGCGAATGTGCTTCTGAGATCAGTGCACGCTACAAATAAGACTTTTTTCCGGCATGCGCCGAGTGAAACCGACGCATGCTTCCAATAAATCAACAATTCAACAAAAATGGCAACCCTCAGGGAACTAAAGACACGCATCGGCTCTGTGGCGTCGAGTGAGAAGATCACCGGAGCAATGAAGATGATTTCTTCTGCTAAGGTGCATAAGTTTGAGTCTTCGCTCAAGCAACTGGTGCCCTATCGCGAAAAGATCAAGTCGATAATGGCTCACATCATGCAGTCAGGTTCTGACTTCAGCAGCCCCCTTATAGAGAGCCGCCACGAAGTAAAGAAAATTGCTTTTGCTGTCTATGGCAGCGACGATGGACTTTGCGGCGCATACAACATCAATATCTTTAAGGCAGCTCTTGTAGAACTCAATAAGCTAAAGGCAAAATATGGTCCGTCGGTAGACTTCGACATCTACCCCATCGGTCAAAAAATTGCTAAAGCAGTCTCTAAATTAGCCGGACCTCACATCAATGTGGTGAGAATTAATGGTGTCGACTCCAAGATGGAGGCTGAAAAAGTCAATGAATTCACACATACTCTCCGCGATAAGTTCTCTTCTGGAGAATACGACCTTGTCTGCGTAGAATACATGAAGTTCTTCTCCATGAGCCGCCAGAGAGCTACTCTTGAGACTCTTTTCCCAATTTCAGGAGAGACACTGCTCGAAGGTTCGGATAAAACTGTTGCTACAGGCATGTGTATTTTCGAACCGGATGCCAACAGCATTTTCAATGCAGTGCTCCCGATGTTCGTGTTGTCTTCAATGCAAGAAATCACCATTGAAAACCGTGCTTCCGAACAGGCGGCTCGAGTAATGGCAATGCAGAGTGCAAACGACAATGCCAAGAAACTTCTCGAGGGCCTGCAGCTCGAATACAATAAACTGCGTCAGGAAAATATCACCACCGAACTCCTCGATATCCTCGGTGGCCAAGTTGAACGCTAACCCCTCCTCTCTCCACATTCACTTTAAACTAATTAATAAACCAATATATGAGTAGTATTAAGGAATATTTTTCGTCGGTAGGTAAAGGCATTGCGAGCCTGGCGAAGGGTATGGCTGTGACCGGAAAGGAGTTTGTAACTCCTAAGATCACAGAGCAATATCCTGAAAACCGCCATACCACGCTCAAGATTGCCGACCGCTTCCGCGCGGAACTTACACTGATTGGAGATGATGCTACCCCGGCATACAACAAATGTATCGCCTGTGGCATCTGCCAGATGAACTGCCCAAACAGCTCCATCGAACTAAAGACGAGATTCGTGGAACTGCCAGATGGCAAGAAAAAGAAAGTGCTCGAGAAGTATTACTACGATCTCGGAAGCTGTACATTCTGTATGCTTTGCGTGACTACTTGTCCGCAAGACGCTCTCGAATTCTCTAATGATTTCGAACAAGCTGTCTTTACTCGCGACAAACTCGTCAAGGTGCTCAACGCTCATTCCGAACTGACCGATGCACAGGTGATAGCAGAGGCTTCTAAACCAAAACCGAAACCTGCAATGGATCCGGAACAGCTTGCTAAGATCAAGGCTGAGGCTCTTGCTAAGGCTGCTGCGAAAAAAGCCGCACAGCAAGCTGCACAAAATTCTGATAACCCAACAACCTGACAACTCGACAACTTGACAACTAACAACTAAAAACAATGGATTCAGTAGGAAATATCATACTCTACTTCGTAGTGGCTATTGCAATGGTCATTTCTGCCTATTTAGCTGTCACTACGACCAAAATCCTTCGTGCGGCTACTTATCTGCTTTTTTCCCTGATTTGCACTGCGATTTCTATTTCCAGCTTGGATATCAATTTCTCTGTGCCGTGCAGATTGCTGTATATGCCGGAGGTATTATGGTTCTGTTTGTGTTTGCAATTATTCTTACCCATAAGCCAAATGAAAAAAGCGCCCCGCTTGAGGCACACCGTAAATTTACGGGTATCGCTGCCTCTGTGATCGGTGCTGTTCTTCTAATCCTGGCTCTTTTCAAGATGCCTCTCGTTAAGGGAATCTCATTGGCTCAGGCTTTCTCTTATGGTGGTCCGCAAATCACTATGCACGACATAGGAACAGCTCTTGTAGGATCAGAAAAATTCCAGTATCTTCTTCCTTTCGAGGCCGTCAGTGTTCTGCTGCTCGCCTGCATCATCGGAGGAGTAGTCATAGCTCGTAAAAAATAATCCTGAAAATAGTTTTATATTATGGATATAAGCATTTTATGGTATTTGGTGCCGAGCATTCTCCTTTTCGTATGTGGTGTCTACGGCTTCATTACCCGCAAAAACATGATCGCTATGCTGATTTCGCTTGAGCTCATGCTCAACTCAGCAGATCTCAATTTCGTGATTTTCAACCGTTACCTCTTCCCTGGTTCGATGGAAGGCATGATGTTTACTCTTTTCGCCATTGCAATCGCCGCCGCTGAGACTGCTATTGCAATCGCCTTGATCATCAACATCTACCGCGCTATCGGCAATACCAACGTGACGGATATTAAAGAAATGAAATTTTAAACTATTCCTAAGATATGGACATAACACTTCCAATTTTAATCCTTGCGATCCCAATTGCGATGTTCCTCATCTTGGGAATCGGAGGCGTTGTGATGCCACGCAAAGTTGCCGGCATTCTCGGCATTCTCGGCATGGGCACTTGCGCAGTGCTTGCCTACACTGTGGCTTTCACATACTTCTTCAGTGGGGCTCCCGACTTTATCAATGAGTTTGGTGAGCGTCTGCAGTATCAAGTGTTCGATTGCACATGGCTTTCTTTCACTGATAAGCTGGTCGTGAAACTCGGTTTCCTTCTCGACCCGATTTCAGCCATGATGCTGATTGTAATCACCACTATCTCATTCTTCGTTCATCTCTATTCATGGGGATACATGGAGCATGAGCCCGGCTTCCAGCGCTACTACGCATTCCTTAGCCTCTTCTCATTCTCTATGCTCGGACTCGTGGTGGCAACCAACATCTTCCAGATGTATATCTTCTGGGAGCTCGTGGGTGTCAGCTCTTATCTGCTCATCGGATTCTTCTACAAGCTTCCCTCGGCAGTGTCTGCTTCAAAGAAGGCATTTATCGTTACCCGTTTCGCCGACCTTGGCTTCCTGATTGGTATCCTCCTTCTCTCCTACTACACCAATACATTCAACTTCCAGGCTCTCACATCCAATCCTGAGCTCGTGATGGCGGAGTGTGGCGGAGCCACTTTCCTTGGTGCTTCCGTGATGACTTGGGCTATGGTCCTCATCTTTATGGGAGGTATGGGTAAATCAGCTATGATGCCTCTCCACATCTGGCTTCCCGACGCTATGGAAGGCCCGACTCCTGTTTCGGCCCTTATCCATGCTGCTACAATGGTGGTTGCCGGTGTATATCTCGTTGCCCGAATGTTCCCCTGCTACTGTCAGGTGCCGGCATCAATGGACTTCGTAGGTGTCGTAGGCGCTATCACAGCCTTCTACGCTGCTGTGGTGGCTTGCTGCCAGATCGACATCAAGCGTGTGCTCGCATTCTCCACTATTTCTCAGATTGCATTCATGATGGTTTCGCTTGCAGTGGCACGCGACTATATCCCTGTTGGTGAACATTGGCATGCACCGGGTCTCGGCTACATGGCTTCTATGTTCCACCTCTTCACTCATGCAATGTTCAAGGCTCTCCTCTTCCTCGGAGCTGGTTGCCTTATCCACGCTGTTCACTCCAACGACTATACTGCCATGGGTGGCCTCCGCAAATATATGCCGATTACTCACTGGACATTCCTTATCGGCTGTCTTGCCATTGCTGGTATTCCTCCATTCTCAGGCTTCTTCTCAAAAGATGAAATGCTCTCAGCAATGTATCAGAATTCATTCTTCTGGGGTGCTTGGATGACTATGGTAGCAGGTCTGACTGCTTTCTATATGTTCCGTCTCTACTACCTCATCTTCTGGTGGGAAGAGAATCCTCACTATCAGCACCACAAGCCTCACGATGGACCTTGGCAGATGTCTCTTCCGCTCATCATCCTCGCTCTTGTAAGCTGCGTTGCAGGCTTCATCCCATTCGGTGAGTTCGTGACATATAATGGAGAACCTTACCACATCCACCTTGAGGCTGGCGTGGCGATCCCAAGTGTAATTGTTGCTCTTTGTGCTATCGCTCTTGCCACTTGGCTTTATGCTAAGAAAAACGACCGACCCGCCAAGATGCGTGCAGCACTACCCACTCTATGGGAAGCAGCACACCGTCGCTTCTACTGGGACGAGATCTACCAGTTCATCACGCATAAGATTATCTTCGGTATCATATGCCAAAGCATCGCATGGTTTGACCGCCACGTCATCGATGCTACAATGGATGGTTTCGCCAAGATCACTCAGAAGGCAAGCTTCTCTATCCGCGGTATGCAGAACGGACACATTCAGGCTTACGTGGCTTGGTACTTCTTCGGTGCCCTCGCTCTTGCAGCTATAGTTTGGCTCGCACTTGTATAAGACATTATTCATATTGCTAAAAATATAAGACAATGTTTGGAAATATTTTAATTTGGTTTGTAGTCATCCCCATCCTTATGATGGCGGGACTCGGCTTCTGCCGCAACAGCAGTATGAATGCCATCCGCGCGGTGATGACTGTTGGTAGCATCGCTTTGATGGCTCTCGGCATCTGGCTTACTGTCGACTTCCTTTGCCTCCGCTCAGCCGGAAACGATGCTGAAATGCTTTATATGGGAAGCTGGCTCTGGTATGCTCCTCTCAACATTCACCTTGCTGTAGGTGTCGACGGCATCTCAGTTCTCATGCTTCTCCTCAGCTGCGTGATTGTATTTGCAGGTACTTTTGCATCTTGGAAAATCAATCCTCTTCCAAAGAACTTCTTCCTTTGGTTCTGCCTTCTCAGCACCGGTGTATTCGGCTTCTTCATCTCAATCGACATGTTCACGATGTTCATGTTCTATGAAGTGGCACTTATCCCGATGTATCTGCTTATCGGTGTCTGGGGCACAGGTCGCAAGGAATACAGCGCAATGAAGCTTACCCTTATGCTTATGGGTGGTTCGGCTTTCCTGATGCTCGGTCTCCTTGGTATTTTCTGGCACTCTGCTCCCGATCTTGCTAATTGCACTTGGAATATCCTTGAGATTTCACACAACTCAAGCATTGATCCAAGCTGGCAGCGTCTCCTCTTCTGCTTCACATTCGTTGGCTTCGGTGTACTTGGTGCAATGTTCCCGTTCCATACTTGGAGCCCTGACGGTCACGCTTGCGCACCTACTGCAGTTTCCATGCTTCACGCAGGAGTGCTTATGAAACTTGGTGGCTACGGTTGCTTCCGCATCGCCATCTTCCTTCTCCCACAGGCTGCAAACGAACTCGCTTGGATTTTCATCATCCTGACCGGTATCTCAATCGTCTATGGTGCTTTCTCAGCTTGCGTTCAGACCGACCTCAAGTATATCAACGCTTACTCATCAGTGTCACACTGCGGCATGGTGCTCTTCGCAATCCTTATGCTCAACACCACCGCAATGACAGGTGCAATCATGCAGATGCTCTCTCACGGACTTATGACAGCACTCTTCTTTGCACTGATCGGTATGATCTACGGACGTACTCACACCCGTGACATCCGCAAGATGGGTGGACTCATGAAGATTATGCCTTACCTCGGCGTATGCTACATGATAGCAGGTTTCGCATCTCTTGGTCTTCCGGGTCTTTCCGGTTTCGTAGCTGAAATGACCATCTTCTTCGGTTCGTTCCAGGATGCCGACACTTTCCACCGTGTATTCGTGATTGCTGCAACTTGCTCAATCGTCATCACAGCAGTCTATATTCTCCGTGTTGTTGGAAAACTCCTTCTTGGTCCTGTACAGGATGAACATCACCTTGCGCTTACCGATGCTTCTTGGTTTGAGCGTCTGAGCACCGTGACTCTCATCCTCTGCATCGCAGGTATCGGTTGCTTCCCCAACTGGATTAATGAGACTATCCAGCACTCATTCTCTCCGATCATTGCAGCTATCCAAGCTGCCGCACTCTAATCTAAATCTTTACCTTTCAAACTAACAAAAACAATGGACTATTCACAATTTGGGACAATGCTTCCCGAACTGATTGTATTGGGAATCTTCCTCATAGTGTTCTTTATGGACACTTTCGGAGGAGAGGGGGTAAAGAAGATTCTGACCCCGTTCACAGCAGTTCTCTTCCTTCTCGGCACTGTTGCCATCTGGCTTGCACCGAGCTGTCCGGAAGGAATCTTCGGAGGCATGTATGTCAACGACACCGCATGCAAGGCAATGAAGTGTATTCTCAACATCGGCGTCTTTCTCGTGCTTCTTCAGTCGTTCAAATGGGCTGACAGCGAAGAGATGTCGGTAAGGAAAGGAGAATTCTATGAGCTTCTGCTCGTGACTCTCTTCGGCATGTACCTCATGGTTTCTGCCCGTCACTTCCTTCTCTTCATCATCGGTCTCGAATCAGCATCGCTCCCGCTCGCTGCAATGATTGCATTCGACAAATACCGCTATGAAAGCCATGAAGCCGGCATCAAGTATATCCTTACTGCCGTATTCAGTTCAGCAGTAATGCTTATGGGTATCAGCTTCGTTTATGCGTTCTCTATGGGAAGCCTTTACTTCTCCGATCTATCTATGGCAATTGCACAAGGCGAGATGAGCGGACTCCTTATCTTCGCGCTCGCTTTTGTGATGGCAGGCATCGGATTCAAGCTTTCGCTTGTGCCATTCCATCTTTGGACTGCAGACGTATATCAGGGTGCTCCTACTCCGGTCACCTCTTACCTTTCTGTTATCTCTAAAGGCTCTGCTGCATTTGCATTCTTCATCATCTTCACTCAGTGTTTTGGTCAGGTCTACAGCGATACATGGGAATGGATGCTCTACGCGCTCATCATCCTCACTATCACTGTTGGTAACCTCTTCGCACTCCGTCAGAAGAACATGAAGCGATTCATGGCATTCTCATCAGTGTCCCAGGCTGGCTACATCATGCTTGGTGTGATTGCAGCAAATGCGCTTGGTCTCGCATCCTTGATGTTCTACATCATTGTATATGTTGTCAGCAACCTCGGTGCTTTCGCAGTAATCCAGACTATAGAAGACAACACAGGAAAACTGAACATGGATGACTACAACGGCCTTCACAAGACCAATCCTTTGCTCAGCGTAGCAATGACCCTTGCAATGTTCTCACTGGCTGGTATTCCTCCTTTCGCAGGTTTCTTCAGCAAGATACTCATCTTCACCAGTGTTTGCTCCACAAACTCAATGGCACTCTATATGCTCGTGCTAATTGCCCTTATCAACACAGTGATCTCCCTCTACTACTATCTCTGCGTTGTCAAAGCCATGTGGATCTCTAACGAAGAGCCCGTCATCGGATCGTTCAACAGCACTTGCGTAGCAAAAGTAGGACTTGGCCTTTGCCTCATCGGCATTCTCTTCTTCGGTCTCGTCAGCCCTATCTACGAATGGCTCGTCAACTCCGTTGAACTCTCCTGCTGGCAGCCCCTTGCACTCCTCGGCCTCTGATAAATAGCATACAAAAATCTATCAGATAGAAATAACATTCATTCATACGCCCGAAAGGCTGTCGCCCACGCGACAGCCTTTCTTCTTAAAACGCAATAGAAAAGAAATAAAAAGCGCGTCAATGACGCGCTTTTTATTATATTTTTTCAATATTACATCTTTATGATTAGTGCTCATGATTGTGAACTCCGTAGCATACTGGGTTGAAGCAATTATCATAGCGGATATGAAGACCATCACCAAGATCTACTACATATGTCACCCCTTCTCGTGTGATACCCTGTACTTCATAACCCGGGAAACGTAAGGCAAGATGATCTGCGATTTCCTGCGGAACTACAGGTTTAACCACTCTTGCTACAGGTGCCTCAGCTGGGGCTGCAACTGTGGATTCTGCGGGTCTTGCCTCGGGTGATGCATCCGGTGATGCGTTTTCTGCCATTGCATTGAAACCTGCGACTGAGAGAGAGATTGCGACGATAGAAGAAAATAACTTTTTCATAGCTCAAAAGATTAAGTGTGTTTTTAATATGTTTATGTGTTTCTCGTGTGTTTTTCTTAGTCTTAAATCAAGTATTGTTTTTGATTTTTATACTACTAAAACATCATTTAAACATTTTAAGTTCATTCACAACTGATTGCACTTTTATTAAACATTCGCAATCTTTTTGAAACATATTTATGGCCAATTTTTCTCCTCAATATTTGGTTAGCAATTCATTTTTTTATAACTTTGCATTTTATAATATCAAAAAGCAACCAACTCTCCTACAATGCATGAAATTATAATCATTAAGATATCAGTATATGAAACTTAAAATCACTGAAAAAGCCATTCTTGCGGCATGGATGATTGCGGTTCCTTTTTCCGTAATGTTTGCCAAGCATTTAGACCCTCAAGAAGCTTTGGCAAGATTAGAACAGCATCCGGGATTAAAACAAATTCCGGGCAGTTCTAAGTTTAATCTCGTTTACACTGAAGAATTTGAAGGCAATGATATGGTCTATGTCTTCAACCATGACAATGGCTTCATTATTGTATCTGCCGACGACAACATGCCGGCACTTCTCGGATACTCCGAAAATGGAACTTTTAGTCCATCCACATCGTCTCCTTCTCTCAATTGGTGGATTTCACAGTATGCTGAGGAGAGTGCGCACACATCATCTTCCAACTATCTTCCCCAAGAATCTATCAGCCAACTTCGTGCTTCGTCTACTGACAAAGAAGAAATCCCATATATGATACAGACTCTTTGGGGACAACAAAACCCTTACAACCTTGATTGCCCTGAAATAGGCACAAGCAGATGCGTCACTGGCTGCATCGCTACAGCAATGGCTCAAATCATAAAATACCATGAATATCCGGAATCTGGAGTTGGAGAAAATCCATATGAATGGAACGACACTATCCTCAATTACAACTTTGGATCAGCTAAGTTCCAATATTCCGACATGCTCGACTCTTACAGATCTTCTTCAGCTTCCGAAGATCAGAAAAAAGCCGTAGCCAATCTCATGTACGCATGTGGGGTAGCTGTCAATATGAACTACAATGATGAAGAAAGCGGTGCCAGCGATACTTATATCGCCTATGCATTAAGACACTACTTCAAATATGACAACGAACTAAAACTATTGAAGCGTTCTTTCTTTTCCGATGCAGATTGGGAAGAACTTATATATTCCGAACTCAAGGAAAAGCGTCCGGTAATAATGGGAGGACAAGCTAAAGATGGTGGTCATCAATTCATCTGCGATGGATATGACGGTGATGGCTACTTCCACATTAACTGGGGTTGGGAAGGACTTGGAGATGGATATTTTCTTCTCTCTGCACTAAATCCTGACAACCAAGGAGTCGGTGGACACGAAGGTGGCTACAACTCCGAACAATCCGTTGTATGTGGAATCAAACCCGCAGTTGATGGGTCACTCACTTGGTATCCTGTATATGCCAACAACAGCATCGGTTTTTCTGAATTTTCAAACTCTTCCATCAACATAGTGTTCGCTCAAGGTGGAATATTCAATTATTCCCAGGAAGAATTTACTGTAGAGGCATTCCTTCAAGCTGTAGCTGAAAATGGAGAAACTTATATTGCAGACAACGGCATCGAACTACCTTTTGTCGGAGCAAAGGACCTCAATATCTACGGTTATGCGGGTTTAGGGACTATGAGTCTTCCAAAAAATCTTCCTGCTGGAGAATACAAATGCCATATTGTAATAAAGACCCCGGAAGGAAACATTCAAAAAGTTTTATTTCCATTCACTGCTGCATCATATCTCAATCTCGATGTAGACTCCTCAGGCTCCATCACATGTTCATTAGGGCAACCGGAAGCAAAAGCTGAAATCAAGGTCACCGGATTTGAGCCCGATGGAGAAATTATTGCAGGAGAGCCTGCCATTATTTATGTCACTGTCGAAAATATCGGAGAAACAAACTACGATGGCACAATTCAGTTGAAAGTATGCATCCCTGAATCTGATACTGCTGTAGCAATGATGAACTTTACATTCGGCACCATAGAAAGCGGAAAGAGTGCAAGAGGATATATTACACCCACATTCTCAAATGCAGGAACATATGATGTAATTTTCTATGACCAATACGGCGATGCCATAAGCGATCCTTTCTCTATTTCGATTTCAGAGTCTAGAGTAGAAGAAATTATGGATATAAATTCAAATGCTGACGTTTACTCTTATAGTGGCACACTGCTGAAAAAGAATGCCGACAAGGCCTATATTTCAAATCTCCCCAAAGGTATCTATATCATAAAGGCAAGCGACAAGACAATAAAAGTTATCAAGTGATCCCGGCCAAATAAGACTGGTATTCATTTTAAGATCAACTAAAAAATATAAAAAAGGCACGTCTTAGACGCGCCTTTTTTATATTTTTATAATATCTATCAATCAATGTTCGTGGTTATGAACTCCGTAACAAACCGGGTTGAAGCAATTGTCGTAGCGGATATGAAGGCCGTCACCAAGATCTACTACATATGTCACGCCTTCTCTTGTGATACCCTGTACTTCATAGCCCGGGAAACGAAGGGCAAGATGATCTGCGATCTCCTGTGGAACGACCGGTTTTACCACTGTCACTGCAGGAGCTGGTTCGGGAGCTGCAACTGTTGATTCTGCGGGGCTTGCTTCAGGTGAGGCATCAGGTGATGCGGTTTCTGCCATAGCATTGAATCCTGCGACTGAGAGAGAGATAGCGACGATAGAGGAAAATAACTTTTTCATAGTGTAAAAGATTAAGTGTGTTTTTAATTATGTTTGTGTGTTCTCAGGTGTGTTTTTCAAAGTATCAATCAAGTTTTTGATTTTTATACCTTCTAAACACTATTTAAACGTTATCGGTTCATTGACAACACATTGCAATTTTATTAAACATTTGCCACGATTTTGAAACATTATAGCTATCTATTGCATTTTCAGGCACTTTAAGTACACATCTTTTGTATGAGTCCGCATCTTCAGGATCAAAAATAAAGCTTTCACAGTCAAATTTTGGTGCTTTTTCCGATGGTGCAATGATCTCCACTAAACTCGGACAGCAGTTCATCATCAACTCTCCGAGCAGTTTGTCGTTGGCGGGTAGGCGAACTTTCCTAAGCGAATTGCAGTCGGAAAAAGCATAAGATTCTATCTCATCCAAACTGTCCGGTAGAATCACCTCCTTTAAAGAAGAGCAAAACGAAAATGCATTATGCCCGATATGTTTTAATCCTTTCGGAAATTCGACACCGTCAAGCGATGCACAATATGTAAAAGAATTACTCCCTATATCCTCTAATGAAGCTGGGAAATTTATTGATTCTAATGCCAAACATTCACTGAATGCCTGAAACCCTATCTTCTTCAATCCTGTTGGCAAGGTTACTTTTTTCAAAGAGCTGCATCCTAAAAATGCATAGTCTGGAATCTCCGTAATTCCACACCCTTCCGCAATCACCACCTCTTCTATATCAGCGCGATCCAAATATTCAGCTTCTTTAATAGGGGAAGTTATTACTAATCTCTCCGAAAAAACATATCCCGGGAATATCATAATAAAAGAACAAATAAAACATATTTTCAATAACTTACTATTCATTTTGAAAAATATTTATGCTTTTTTGATATTTTTTTTAGTTTTTGTCGAACATTTTATATCCTCTATTGTTTTAAAGATATAAAAATCGTTTCATGATGTTAGGTTAGTTCGAAAGTATTATGGAAAACTTTCAAGAAACAGCGGCTTGCGAAAGTAGCTGTTTTTTTATGTCCCTATTATGGGAGGAAGGTTTAATTATGGGAGGGCGGTTTCCAAACCGCCCATTAAAGCAAGCAAACCGTAACATAATGCTCCCTAAAACTTTCTCCAACCCTAAAAGCCTCTTCCTTTTCCCTGAAAAGTCCAAACACAGTTGACCCTGATCCGGACATCGACACATAGGCTGCTCCACTCTTCATAAGTTCAGTCTTGATATTCTCAAGGATATTATGATTAGGAAACAGTGACCCTTCAAAATCATTCACCATTGCTCCCTGCCATTTATCCACACCAAGCCTAATGATTTCTCTCAAACGTATCTCAGGACTCTCCGGATGAATACCCGCAAATGCCTCCTTTGTAGAGATTGAAACATTCGGCTTCACAAGCAGACACCACCAACCTGATAGATCAAGATCTATAGGTTCAAGCCTCTCTCCTACCCCTTCTGCATAGCATGGAATATTATATATGAAAAACGGACAGTCTGCTCCAAGTCGCAAAGCCATTTCTGCCAATTGTTCCCGACTAAATGGAGCCCCGCTGAGTTCATTCAACATACACAATACTCCGGAGGCATCTGCACTTCCTCCTCCAAGGCCCGCACCATCCGGAAGATGCTTTTCGAGGGCTATAAGATATTCTCCAAGTGCAGGATATGCTTCCTTAAACTCTTTCCATGCCTTATACACAAGATTCTTTTCAAGCGGACAGTCAACCGGTCGGCCCGTAAAACGAAACTCCGTCTTCTTTGCCGGTGTTATCTCCAAGATATCACAGAAAGGCTCCGGATTTTCCGGGCTTCCATTATGGACACCAACAGGATAAAACACCGTCTCAAGATCATGATATCCATCCCCCCGTTTCCTCACAATATTTAGTCCAAGATTCAACTTGGCATTCACAAACCTTATCATATCCTTCTATTTTCAATAATTATAGTTTTTTTATAAGGGAATAAGCTCACCAGAATTCCCGATCTTAATCCAAGATAGCATGTAAACGCCATCCAAAGCATCCACTGGGTATGACTCAATGTAAATATCAGGATTGCAAAAAGACTCACTCCACACAGTGTTGACACCAGCATTGGTCTGGTTTTGGTCAGTCCTATATAGAACCCATCATATATAAATGCCAAAGCTCCTGCCACCGGCAATAATGCGACCCACACCCGGCACTCCCCGACACTAATTGCCACCGCTTCTGAATCGCTAAGAAGCCTCACTATAGGAGTGAGTGCTAAACTATAAAAAATGGCAAATAATAATGTAATTCCAAAAGTCCATTTCAAAAGTGCCGTTATAGATTTTTTCAGCATTGCTGTGTCTCCGGCTCCCACATAGCGTCCGGTCAAAGCTTCGCCGGTGAAAGCAAACCCATCCATGAAATAAGAGAAGAACAGAAACAACTGATTGATTACGGCGTTTGAACTTACCTCTACATCCCCGAGCCTTGCACTGTATGCATAAAGCATCACCGTCAATGCAATCAGGCACGCCGACCTAAAAAATAGATTGGAATTCACATCAAGCATATGTTTCCATTCCTTGGAGTCCAGGAATATTCGATTTGTCTCTATGCTTATATCATTTTTCTTGCAAAGCCTCCATGCAAGCCATAACGCCGGAATAAGTATTATCCATTGAGAGGTCACAGTGCCTATTGCAATTCCTTCATATCCTAAACCAAATCCATACACAAGTGTAAGAGTCGCCACCACATTGAGAAGGCTCATCCCTATATTGACTGCCATCGCTGTAGCCGTTGACTGCATGCCGATAAACCATCCGGTAAGTGCCGTCAGCACCATCATAGGCACAGCACCTTTTATACATATTGAAAAATACACTCCCGAAAGTTCTGTCGTTTCCGGGGAAGCACCCATCAATCTCTGCAGGATCCCAAGCATAGGAGAATGAATTGCCATAAGAAGCATGCCAATTCCTATAGCCAGGGTCATTGAGTTGCGAAGGCTTACCCCCATCCCTTCCTTATAGTTTGCCCCATAATGCGTGGCTGTCAACCCGGATGTGCCTGCTCTTAAAAAACCGAAAAGCCAATACATAGTCGTCACCATGACCGATCCTATCGCCATTCCCGCAAGATATCTTTCTTCACCCATATGTCCGGCTACTGCTGTGTCGCAGAGTCCCAACAACGGTACTGATATATTGCTGACTACAGTCGGCACAGTCATTCGCACTATTTTGCGGTTAATCGACTCTTTTTTTCCCGTTTTTTCACTTATCATAGTGCAAAGTTGAAAAAAAAAAGTGAAACAGGCAAGAGATATGTTGTTTTTAGTCGGATTTATTGTTAATTTTGCAGTATGAGTGAACATATACCCCCTTATGGAAGCTACTCAGACCTGATGGACACAGGTCAGTGGCATCTTGCTGTCGACATATCAAGGCATGGTTTCGGTGCGTGGCTGCTCCCCGATGAATCTCTCGGCACATCTCCGCGTGTAGTAATACGTACGTCTTGGCAACCTTCAGATGAAGGTCTACTGAAAAGAATTGAAGATGCCGTCTATGATAACCCTACGGTTCTCGACGACTATTCGGCTGATATCATTGTGGAGTCTGACCGCCAGCTTTGGCTGCCGGCTTCATTGTATCCTACTGATGATGACTGTGCGGATGCATATACCTCTATATATGGATGCGACATACTTGATGTCATGGTCAATGATCTTGGTAGCGAGAAATGTGCTTTTATGCTTACCCCGGGTCTCAAATCATTCATGCAGCGTTCATTCCCCGGGGCTCGTATTTGGAGCCAGCAGGCCCTGCTCAAGGAAGCATCTGTGCAGCCTCATGAGGCATTCAAATGTCTTCTTGACATCAGGCAGTCAACTTTCGACCTAATTCTCTTCCGACGCGGCGAACTGCTCAGCGCATCCACCCATTTATGGAAGACCGACGTTGACATTGCATATATGCTGCTCAACATTCTCCAGACCTATGATGCTTCCACTCATGACACGGAGGTTGTCTTTAGTGGAATGCGCGATGTCCGCCAATCCCTTGGAAAGACTCTGCAACCTTATTTTAAGACAATAAGCCAGAAAAACCATGACCTTGATGGGAAGGAAATCCCTACAGCAGTCTATCTGGCTATAAATAGAAAGAAAAGATATGCGTATCATACGAGGTAAATATGGCAAGCGGCGTTTCGACGTGCCTCATGCTATCACAGCCCGTCCTACTACCGATTTCGCAAAGGAAAATATCTTCAATGTCATAGAAAACATTGAGGATATTGAAGGAAAAGATGTTCTCGATCTTTTTGCCGGAACAGGAGCGATCAGCTTCGAGTTTCTATCCAGAGGAGCCAAGAGTGTGACTTCTGTTGAAATGGCTGCCACACAAGCCAACTTCATACGAAGTGTAAAAGAAAAACTTGGCGATGAGGCTCTAAGGGTGATCCGAGGTGATGTCTTCAAATTTATCGCTTCGGCACGCAAACCATACGACATTGTATTTGCCGACCCCCCTTACGATCACCCCAGATTTGATGAAATTCCCAAGCTTATTCTCGAGTCTCCCCTTGTCAAGCCCGGCTCTCTTGTGATAATCGAGCATAATGACAAGCACGATTTCTCCTCCATCCCGGGCTTCAGTCAGCAACGTGCCTATGGATCGGTGAATTTCTCTATCTTCCGAATTAATAATTAAAACATACATCCTTATGGACTCCCATATAAAACTTGATTCTATTGAAGATGCAATAGAAGATTTTAGAAAAGGACAATTCGTGATTGTCGTCGACGACGAAGACCGCGAAAACGAAGGCGACCTGATAATAGCTGCCGAAAAAATTACCCCTGAGCAAGTCAATTTCATGCTTCGTCATGCTCGTGGAGTGCTCTGCGCCCCTCTCACTATGAAGCGTTGCAAGGAGCTAAACCTTGGTTTCCAAGTAGAGGAAAACACTTCTATGCTCGGAACGCCCTTCACTATCACGGTCGATAAACTCGAAGGTTGCACCACCGGCGTAAGTGCTCATGACCGTGCTGCTACCCTTAATGCCCTTGCCGATCCAAAATCCACACCCGAGACTTTTGGTCGGCCCGGACATATTAATCCTCTGTATGCACAAGATCGTGGTGTCCTTGCACGTGCCGGCCACACTGAGGCTGCAGTCGATCTTGCTCGCCTGGCAGGGCTTGAGCCGGCCGGAGTGCTAATGGAAATTATGAATGAAGACGGAAGTATGGCTCGTCTCCCTCAGCTAAGGAAACTCGCTGATGAATGGGGAATGAAACTGATCAGTATCCGCGATCTCATTTCCTTCCGCCTGCAAAACGACAATATGCTCGAAAGAGGTGAGGAAGTTGATATGCCTACAGCCTACGGTCATTTCAGGCTCATTCCTTTCCGCGAGAAAGAAAATGGTCTGGAGCATATTGCTTTGATCAAAGGTGATGTGGCTGACGGCAACCCGGTTCTCGTCAGAGTCCACAGCAGCTGTGCCACCGGCGATATCTTTGGATCAATGCGATGCGAATGTGGTGAGCAACTCCACAAGGCTATGCAACTGATTGAAGAGGAAGGTCGCGGAGCTATTGTCTATCTTAATCAGGAAGGACGCGGCATTGGGTTGATGGATAAAATCAAAGCTTATAAACTTCAAGAAGAAGGTCTGGATACTGTGGATGCAAACCTCCATCTTGGGCACAAGGCTGATGAACGCAACTATGGTGTCGGTGCTTCTATCCTTCATTCTCTCGGCATTAAGAAAATGCGTCTTATGAGCAATAATCCCATGAAGAGAATCGGTCTTGAAGGTTTCGGCATTGAGACTGTAGAAAACGTGCCTATCGAAGTAAAGCCCAACAAATACAACCGCTTCTATATGCACACCAAGAAAGAGCGTATGGGCCATGACCTCAAATTCAGCTAATTTATGGGAGGGAGGCTTCCCAGCCTCCCTCCCAAAGCAGTAGTATCTTCAAAAAAATGAAAAATCTGTTTCTTATCCCATTTCTCTCCCTCTCAATAGCCTTTTCAATAGAATCTGAAGCCAAGAAAGTGCTTGACCACACCAGTTTCGATGATTGGAAGAAAGTGACCAATCATTCTCTAAGCAACGATGGCAAATGGGCGGCATTTAGCGTAAATCCTCAGGAAGGAGATGGAGTTCTCACAATCCGCAACACTGTCAATGGCAAGGAGATTAACATTCCTCGTGGTGCCGGAATTGCTTTTACTGCCGACAGCCGCTGGGCGGTAGCCACCATCAAGCCTCTTTTCAAAGACACACGTCAGGCTAAGATCGACAAAAAGAAAAACTTCGATATGCCTCAGGATTCTCTTGCTATAGTTGATCTCAAAAGTGCCAATGTCACTAAAATTCCTCTTGTAAAAGGATTTAAGATTGGCGAAAAAGGTGGTGAATGGGTTGCCTATAGCAGTTGTGACACTACTGTCACAAAAGATATGAAACTCTCCGATAAGGAAGCGGGTCTCCCACTCGTCATCCGCAATCTTGCATCCGGCGAATCAAAAGTTTATCCTTATATCGCAGCATACTCATTTAGTGAGGATGGCAAGAAACTGGCTGCCGTATCAAAGCCTGTGGCTAAGGATTCCGTCTATTCAAACGGCGTTCGCCTCTTTTATCTCCCTGATGGAAAGGACTTCCTCTTGGATGAAGGTAAGAAGTATTATGGAGACCCTGTCTTTTCTGCCGACGGCTTGAAATTAGCTTATACTGCCACCAACGACAGCAATGAGTCTGGCACCCGACGTATGCAACTCTATTTATCCTCTCTTTCCGACAATCCTTCTGGTCCTAAAGAATTCAATCTTGAAATATCGACAGGTCGTAAGGGACCTAACCTCCAGCGTCCACACTCTTCCGATCCCGAACTTCAGGAGAAACTTCTGAAAGAATGGCAAGAGAAGATGGCTTTAAACGCTCCGTCAACTCTTTATGTCAATCAATACTCAAAGCCTCAATTCAGCCACAACGGCAAGCGTCTTGTAATTGGAGTTGCACCAGAGATAGCACCTGACGACACTACTCTCGTCAGCTTCGAACGCCCTGAACTTGACATATGGCGGTGGAATGCTCCATTCACTCCACCTCAAGAGAAATGCAACATCGATGAATTGAAGGAACTGACGTTCCCGGTCGTAATTAATCTTGAAAGCGGAGATTATAGGCTTCTTGATTCCAATCCTCTGGCCACTATCGTAGCTCCTAATCGCTGGGATGCCGAATGGGCACTCCTGAGGGACCCAAGCAAAGAGATCGTAAGCCAACAGTGGAATTACTATGCGCCCGAAGAAATCAGTGTGATTAACGTCGATGACGGCCAACGCCACGAAATTGCAACTGTCTACGAGGGAACAGCAAAACTTTCCCCCGAAGACAAATATGTATTTTGGTTTAAAGACGGCAACTGGTTTGCCTATGAAATCGCCTCCGGCAACATAGTCAATACCACAGTGAACCTACCATATCCCGTGTGGGACGAGACCGATGACCATCCTGGAGTGCGTCAGGAATACGGATTCGCCTCTTGGACCGAAGGAGACTCACGCATGCTTGTCTACGACCGCTACGACATATGGAGCGTAGATCCGAGAGGCAAGGAAAATCCGGTCTGCCTCACAAAAAACTACGGACGCGACAACAACCTGAAGATCCGATACATCAACACCCATGGCAAGGAACGCCGGTTTCTTAAGAAAGACGACCTCATGACCCTGACCCTTTTCAATTACAGGGACAAGCGCAACGGATTGGCCTCAATGAAATACGGTACTCCGGCCAAGCCGGAGAATGTCGTGATCGATACCCTGAGCTTCACGCAGATACGTCAGGCTCTCGACGCGCCTTCATTCTCTTTCATTGAAGCCAACTTCTCGGTAATGCCTGACGTATATATAGCTCCGAAAGGAATCTTTGCAAAAGCCGTGAAAGTAAGTGATTCTAATCCGCAGGTGAAAGACTACAACTGGGGCTCTGCACATCTCGTCAGCTGGCACGCTTACGACGGCACTCTTTCCGATGGCGTTTTGTATGTGCCGGAAGATCTTGATCCCAATAAGAAATACCCGATGCTCTGTGTCTTCTATGAGACGGGGTCAGAAGACCTTTACACACATTATAATATGGAACCCTCTTGGAGCTGGGTCAACTATCCTTTCTACGTTAGCCGAGGCTATGTGGTCTTCGTTCCTGATATCCACTACACCGCGGGTGTTCCCGGTGAATGCGCCTGGAATTTCGTATGTTCAGGAGCTGAAGCAATGTGCGACCGCTATCCATGGATCGACCGTGACCGTATAGGCATCGACGGACAAAGCTGGGGCGGATACCAGACTGCATATCTTGTCACACGCACCAATATGTTTGCATGTGCTGGTAGCGGTGCCCCGGTTGCCAATATGACATCAGCATTCGGTGGAATACGTTGGGAAAGTGGCAGCTCACGTCAAGGACAATATGAACTTGGACAGAGTCGCATTGGTAGAAATCTTTGGGATGCTCCAGAGCTCTATATAGCAAACTCCCCGGTGTTCCATGCCAACCGTGTGGAGACTCCTCTTCTCATCATGCACAACGATGCTGATGGTGCAGTGCCTTGGTATCAGGGAATCGAGATGTTCATGGCTCTACGCCGACTTCAGAAACCTGTCTGGATGCTGCAATATAATGGAGAGGCACATAATCTCAAGGAGCGACGCAACCGCAAAGATATTACGGTGCGCCTCCAGCAGTTCTTCGACCATTATCTTAAGGGAGACCCAATGCCTGATTGGATGAAAAACGGCATTCCCATCACCCGCAAAGGACAAGAACTCGGCTATTAAAAAAAAGAATCCACGATCCAAATCGTGGATTTTTTATTATTCCCTCATTCAACGCATCACGCGATACGCACTACGCATCTCTTCTCACTCCGTCAGCTCCCCGTGCAGATTCTTCTCCATATATTTTCCCGCAAGCTGCGCAGTGGCACCCATCCCAAAGAGATACATCATCTTGGTGATTGCGGCCTCTGAAGTAAGGTCATGTCCAGATATTGTGCCCGCGTTTGCAAGGCCCACACCGGCCGAATATTTCCGCGGGGAGACCATGCCGTTGGAGCATTGCGATATATTGACTATCAGCAATCCGTTGGCAACCGCATCTCGAATGCAGTCAAATAGCCAGGGACAACTCGGTCCATTACCTACACCAAATGTCTTTATGACTACACCCTTCAATCCAGGAATATTGAATGTAGCTCTCACTACATTCTCTTGAATACCGGGGAAGATATCAAGATAGGCTACGTTAGTATCCATAAAGTACTCAACCTTGAATTCCTTTCCTTGTGTCGGACGCAGCAGTGCATCTTTATTGTATGTTATATCAAGGCCTATATGAGCAAGATCAGGGTAATTGCTTGACTGGAACGCATCGAAATTGTCGGCAGAAAATTTTGTGCTTCTATTTCCTCTCAATAGCAAGTCTTGAAAAAGGATAGCTACTTCCCTTACCATCGGACCCCCATCCGTGTCTCGCGCAGCTGCCACTTGAAGAGCCGTAATGAGATTCTCCTCGCCGTCTGTACGAACCTCGCCGATGGGCAACTGAGAGCCTGTGATGATGACTGGCTTTGTCAGGTTGTTAAGCATGAAACTGAGGGCTGAGGCGGTGTAAGCCATAGTGTCAGTGCCATGAAGTATCACAAAACCATCGTAAGCATTATAGTTGTCTTCAATCACTTTTGCCATTTGTCCCCAGTGCGTTGGATTCATATCAGCAGAATCTATCGGCACATCAAACTGAAAATTATCGATTTCGAAGTCAAGCATCTTAATTTTTGGCACATTGTCAAGAAGGTGATTGAAATCGAAAGGCTCCAATGCTTTCGTATCGGGATTCTCTATCATTCCGATAGTGCCACCCGTGTATATAAGCAATATTTTCGGTTTTTTCACAGACATATGATATTCGTTTTCAAAGCGCAAAGATAACAAAAAAAAATATACATTGCAACATTTTTCCATATTTTTATCAAGACCGCACCGAAACACTTACATCAACTCAATCAAATTGCCACAATCTATTCTAAATGAATGCCAATGATTCCTAACTTTTTCATCATAGCCTAAAATGAACATTTTCTCAAAAATCGCGTTAACATTTCAAAGGACTTTTAACACATCCCACTATGAAAACACCTCTACAATTCGCCTTATTTATGATCACAATCTCGGGAGCCATCTTTCCTGCTAAAGCAGATGATTCCCGCGGATGGTTGCTCGATTCTATTCCTCATAGCTGGAATTATCAATCAGCATATACCCAAAAACTGCCCACTGAAGACGCATGGTGGA
>JAIDSL010000002.1 GCA_029061255.1 Muribaculaceae bacterium | reverse complement strand
TAATACTCATCGTGTACTCCCCCGTATTCTGGTTTTTCATCATACGTATGTTCTGAAAAAACAATGTACCCTCATCGTTGTTTCTTGTAGCAGCCGCCCGTATATAAACCATTGACGGAACCACTGAATATATGAAAAGATGTCGGTTAGTGTTTATTTCACAAAAAGGCTCGCCATCCTGCAAGATAAATCTCACCCCAAGTCGCCATTCTTGCAGACAATTCCCAACATCCGACTTATCCCTGCACTCAGCCATTTCGTATGGAGCCACAATATCTATCTCCTCCACTTTCCTCATTCGTTCGCCACAGATAATTATTGTCTCAGCCTCAGTCTGAATTTCGAGTGGTGTCGAAACCCTGGAAGTAGTCACTGATCCATCTTTTTCAAATACAGTTTTGTGGGTTAGACTTAAAGAAGGGACTTCAAGTATCGCCTGCATAGTTGAATCCACCTTGGCATATAATATGCAGATCTCATCGGTGATTACCGCCTCGGCGTTATCATTGGCCCAGACTCCCCTTGCGGATGATAGATTCACATTTGCAAATGTCATCATAGCTGACATCAAAAACAAGATTAGAATCGTGTTCTTTTTCATTAGAGTTGTTTTTATATATGTGATTTATTCTGAAAAGTCTGGACATTCCTTTAGTATATAAGAAATATCAGACACTATAAAGACGCATCATCATGCATAGACATTACTCTTAATAAAAAAAATCGCCTCTGACGAGACGATTTGTAAAGCTAATCTGTGATTATCTTGAATGTATCGGCATCCTTGTATGCCGGGAATTTCTCCCTGAATGCATGAAGCTTTTCTAAAGACAGAGTCGCATATATCAAGTCTCCACCTTCAGGGTCTGCAACTGAAATATCGTTTCCTTTGAAATCAATTGCCATAGACGTTCCATCATACTCGAAGCCTTTCACGTCCTTTCCCTTGCAGTCGACTCCGCACACATATGCCTCATTCTCAATGGCTCGCGCCATAAGCAGTTTTTTCCATGCTTCCACCCTCGCCTTTGGCCAGTTTGCGACGACTATCAGAAGATCATACTCGTTGTTGACGTTACGGCACCATATAGGAAACCGAATGTCATAACATATTACCACAGAAATCTCCCAACCACGATACCTCACCTTCATTCGCTTATATCCCGGAGAAAGAAGTTTGTCTTCACCAGCCATACTGAAAAGATGACGTTTGTCTCCAAAATACTCTTCTCCGTTAGGTTCGATGAAGAAAGCCCTGTTCGCAAGCAGTCCCCCGGTATCTGCAAGATAGCTCCCGGCGATAGCCACATGATAACGTTGCGTCAACTGTTTGAGCCGTTCAATGGTTTCTCCGGAGTTCCGCTCAGCCAGCTGACGCACGCTTTCCTTATCTCCATACGGACATCCAGTAGAGAAAGTCTCCGGAATAACAAAGAGATCCGTAGCAGGGTGCATACGTTTGAGTGCCTCCTCGAGATTCGAGAAGTTTTTCTCCTTATCGCTCCATATAATCTCCTGCGGATACAAGCAAACTTTAAGATCTTTCATCAGGGTATGAATTTATCGGGATAGCGTGCGGCATGTTTCCACTTGGAATAATACTCCCTTATGGCTTTCATGTCTGTCTCGACATCTCCAGTAGGCTTGTATGTTTCGCTTATCTGGATATGCTTCCTGCTGTAGTCTATCACTCCGAGCAGAATGGGCACTTGTGCTCCATATGCTATATACAGGAATCCAGTCTTCCATTGGTCGACCGCGCTTCTCGTGCCTTCCGGCGTCACCGCCAAATTGACATACGGCTCCGTTTTAAACAGGTTGACAACCCTCTCAGTAAGCGATCCTTTCGATTTTTCCTTCGATCTCTCCACCGGGATGCCACCGAAATAACGAAGCAGATACTTTAAAGGGAAGAAAAACCAAAAGCTCTTCATTAGAAAATTGGCTTTCCTCCCCACGGAATGATAGGCTGCCAAACCGAGAAGGAAATCCCAGTTAGACGTATGTGGAGCCACGCATATCACACATTTGTCGTAGACGGGCACAGTAATATCGAAAGTCCATCCCGTCAGTTTCAATGCGAGTCTCCAGATATTCATAATTTATACTCTATTTTAGAATTAAATACGCACATCACGCACAACGCATCACGCATTAACCTTATTGGCTTCTTTCACAGATTGAGGAACAGCTTCATTGAAAAGCTTCAACGCTGCAGAAATTTCTTCATTGAAGTCTTTGCGGATTTTCTCGAAAAGCTTCTTGAAGAATTCACCTTTTGCCTTCTTATATTCCTCAACACTGGCAAATCCCTTGACACCTCGGTCAAAGAAACGATTTGCGTTTGCCTTAGCTGCACCGGTTGCACCAAGCACTTTGGTTACTGCTACAGATATTTTGTCGCGATCAGCACCTTCTACATTATAGTATACTGTCATCATTTCATCGCACATTGAAGCGCCTACAGCCTCAACGGCTTTCTTAAACTGCTGTTTATTCATTGTTCTTACGTTTTAATAGTCGATTCTACATATTATTATTTCTATCCGGTCTTCAATCACAAAAGTAATCGAGACTTTGACTATATAACAAACTTCATAGCCCTTTTTGTTCTATGCAACTTTCGTGAGTTTCATATGTTTTATTATAAATTATCCTTTCGCAGTCAAGTTTATAGCATTATAATCTTGTGTTGGCTGCGGATATTAAAATAGTGATCAATGAAAAAAATACAATTATTGATATTTCTCTTCATTGTTGGTATTGCTGTGGGATTCGCTGTTTCGGAAAGCGATGCCATTCATCAAAAACCACCAACATTTGAAGATGCAATAGCCATTATCAAGAAATATGAAGGGCTGAGCGGACCCAACCACTGGCCCTTCGTAGGTTATGGACACAAAGTGATGCCGGGAGAAAAATTCTCCCGAAGTAAGAAACTTTCAGAGGCTGAAGCCGATGCTCTTGCAAGAAAAGACTATGCAAAACTATGTGCTAAATACAGGGAGTTTGGAGCCGACAGCCTTCTTCTCGCTGCTCTTGCATATAACTGCGGGCCGGGAGTCGTCGCCAAGTCAAGCGTGTTGTCAAAACTTAAGGCAGGCAACCGCGATATAGAAGCTTCCTATATAGCCCACAGTCGCTATAAGGGGAAACAACTCTCACAATTAAAGAGAAGACGACAAGAAGAACTTGCCACACTTTTTGTGAAGGATCCCACCTCTCTTCATAATGTCGAAAACATACCTGGCGAGAACATTGATGAAATTCTGGAAGAAGAAGTGACTGAAATCACTAATCTTTCTTATCCCGAAACATCTGTGGAAAAGAAAGATTCTGTAAAAAACACCGCTCAAAATTGAAATCTAAAATGAATACAGTAATAAAGAATAATATGGGTTTGAAATCTTTGGTAATGGCAGGCATATGCCTCTCCTCAATTGCCTTTACATCATGTCATGATGCAAAGGCTGAAAAAGATTCGTCAGACTCTTCTTACGCCGAGCCCCGTCCTGATGCCGCTTTGAGAGAGTTGATGCGAACTCTTTCGGAAAATGATGCTCCCGGTTTTGCCGCGCTTTGCGTGTATCCTATTCCCCGACCTTATCCTCTTAAGTCGATAGATGATTCTGTCTCAATGGTAGATTATTTTCCTATCATAGCCGATGACTCTTTACGCACTTATATACGTAAGTCAAAACTTGAGGATTGGGAAAGCTATGGTTGGAGAGGCTGGAGCGTAGGTGATGCCCGTCCTATATGGTATGATGAGGGGGTACAGATAATCGATTATGTCTCCCCTGCTGAATCAGGTCTTCAAAAGATTCTTGCACGCGAAGAGATAATGTCGCTCGCGCCACAATTCCGAGAGGGATGGACTCCGGTGATGACCTTTGTAGAAATAGATGGCGACAAAGTTTTTCGCATAGATTCAAAAGAAAACTCCTATAGGTTGATGGGATTCGACAAGGCTGAACACATGAGAGACATTCCCTCGATTCTTATGCTTGGGTCTGTTTCGACTGAAGGTTCTGCCGGGTATGCTACATATGCCTTTGCTGATTCTACAGGATCTCAAGCTGAATTTATGCCGGATGCTGAGCCACCGGTAAAACTAATTATAAAGCATCCAAGACTCAAAAAAGAAGACTCTTATGAGGTCAATCCGGGCTACTGGCGAGATATCCTGAAATAAATTTTGTTTTTACAAAATTAGTTACTAATTTTGTAAAAACAAATGAAGTATGGAGAATAAGCAGATGGAACTTGCGTGGCGTCTGGTAGAGCATACCGGCGCCAACGTTTTTATTACCGGCAAGGCTGGCACCGGTAAGACTACATTCCTGAAAAAACTGAAAGAAAAGAGCACAAAGAGCATTATAGTCCTTGCTCCCACAGGCATAGCTGCTCTTAATGCCGGAGGTATGACTATTCACAGCTTTTTCCAACTCTCTTTTTCTCCATATATCCCCGGTATCGGACAGGCGGAAAGCGGAAACCGCTTCAAGAGATATTCAAAAGAAAAAATTAAAACAATCCGTTCGATCGATACTATCGTAATCGATGAAATCAGCATGGTTCGAGCTGACCTGCTTGATGCAATAGATGCAAAACTCAAAAGATATCGCAATCCTTCCCTTCCTTTTGGAGGCGTCCAACTTGTGATGATCGGAGATATGCAGCAGCTTCCTCCTGTAGTGAAAGAAGAGGAATGGAGACTGCTCAGCGAGCATTACCGCTCCCCTTATTTCTTCGATAGCAAGATACTCGAAACCACTCCTTATGAGACAATAGAACTCACAAAAGTATATCGGCAGAAGGATTCTGATTTCCTTCGTATTCTTAATGCTATCCGCGAAAACCGTGCTGACCAAAATACTTTACAAGTCCTTAACTCAAGATTTATTCCATCTTTCAATCCCCCGGAATCTGAACGATATATTCGGCTTATGACACATAATCGTCAGGCACAGGATGTAAATGAAAGCAAAATGCATAATCTTGATGCCAAGCAGCATATCTTTGAAGCAAAAATTGAGGGCGATTTTCCGGAAATGATTTATCCCGTCGATAGATTCCTCACACTGAAAGAGGGTGCACAAGTGATGTTTGTAAAAAACGACAGCAGCGGTGCCAGACGATACTATAATGGACTAATCGGACATATCAGCAGTATATCAGATTCCGGCAAAGTTATTGTGGAGACCGATGAAGATATGCCTCAGATTGAGGTAGAAAATGAGGAATGGGAAAACACTGATTATGAGATAGACGAAAAAAGCAATAAGATGAAGGAAAAGGTTGTAGGCCGCTTTAGTCAACTTCCTCTCCGCGCTGCATGGGCAATCACAATCCATAAGAGCCAAGGACTAACTTTCGACAAAGCCATAATCAATGCCTCCGCAGCCTTTGCCCATGGTCAGACTTACGTTGCCCTGAGCCGATGTCGCACTCTTGAAGGATTGGTGCTCGAACGCCCTCTTCCACCATATGCAATCATATGCGACACTATGGTGTCTGATTTTGAAAGAGACTGCTCGTGCCGTGAGGCCGATACTTCTAAAGTCAATATGCTCGAATCAGAATTTGAGCAAAGGTTTAATCTTGAGGTTCCTGACCTTTCAGGCCTGAGAAATGCATTGGAGGCTCTTCACCGTGTTCTACAAATAAGTCACGCCGCAACATTTCCACGGTTGACTGCCACTTTTGGCGATCTTTACAATAATAAATTCAACGAATTGTATAAAGTTTCGCTTCGCTTTCAAGATCAACTCAGGCGAATGGCCAATCAAGGAGCATCCCCTACCCAGATTCACGATCGACTGAAGGCTGCGAGCTCATACTTCTTGAAAGAACTTTCCCCTCTTATCCAATTTTTGAAAGACATACCTTCTGAAATTGACAACAAGGAGGCGCTGAAAAAATATCAGAATGCTATGTCAATGGTAGAATATGAAGCAAAGCTTAAGGATGCTCTTATGACTGCAACTCTTGAAAAGAAACTTTCAGCCATAGATTTTCTAAAAATTAAACGAGACGTTGCTCTTACTGATCCATCTTGGGTAAAAGCCCCATCAAAAGCAAGGGATTCACATTTTAATACAGATATCGAAAATCCCGAACTCTATGAAAGTCTTGTGGAGTGGAGACGCGAGAAGGCAAAGGAGGAGGGAGTTGCTGCTTTTATGATTCTCGGCAACAAGACACTTGTCTCTCTCGCTAACGAAGCACCCCAAGATGAAGATGACCTTCTCGCAATCCCGGGCATAGGCAAGCGCAAAGTTGCCTCCTATGGCTCCGAACTACTCAGCCTCATTAATCGTTTGGAATGAGGTGTACATCCAACTGCGGATACGGGAAGTGAACACCCTTCTTCGGGAGCTCTGCATACATACGCTGTGAAATGTCGAAGAAAAGCCCCCAGTAATCCGCGCTTTTAGTCCAAGCACGCACAGTAAGTATCACTGCGCTATCTCCAAGCTCCTTCAAGCCAACAAAAACAGGCTGGGCTGGATTATTCTTTTCTACTCTCTCATCTGAATCGAGTATCTCTTTAATGGCATTAGCAGCGTTTTCATAATCATCACCATATTGGATTGACACTGTCCAGTCTACCCTTCGCATAGGCTGTATAGAATAGTTGTTTATGCTGCCGGATGAGAGTGCCCCATTCGGTATGAGAATGGTTTTATTGTCTGGTGTAGTAATGACAGTGTGAAACATCTGCATAGCCTTGACAGTACCGGCAAAACTCTGAGCCTCGATATAGTCGCCTACCCTATACGGCTTCAGAATAAGAATCAAAACACCTCCGGCAAAGTTCTGAAGCGTTCCGCTGAGTGCCATACCAATTGCAACACCTGCAGAAGCGAACAAAGCAAGGAACGAGCTTGTCTCAATGCCAAGAATTCCGATGATTGTGACAACCAGTATGAAATACAGAAGTATCTGAGTAAAGTTAAGAACGAAAGTAGAAAGTGAGAGATCAACTTCTTTCTTCTCAAAAATATTAGAGAGAATTTTATTGATTTTCCTTATCAGAAATCTTCCAATATAAAATACGGCTATAGCGATGAGCACTTTGAAAGTGAAGTTCACGAGCGTATTTGCAATTTTTGACATCGCATCCTGAAAGGATATAGTCTTGAGCATCTCAATAGCTCTGGCGATTGCTCCTGTATTTTCTGCAGTGAGTATCATAAGTGATTACGTATTAAGATAGGTTTATAGATAGAATTATTGATTGTTTATCTATTATTACGCCTAAACCATGAGAAAGGTTGAAAACAAAGAGATTGATTTCTCAATCTCTTTTGTCTTCCATGTCATTTGTAGCTTTTTTCATTCTTCCATATCGTTTCAGAGAATCTGCTATGATCCATTGAATCTGGCCATTTACAGAACGAAACTCTTGTGCTGCCCATGTCTCCACTTGCTCCATCATCTCCGGATCAAGCCTCAACAAAAATCCCTTGTTTTGCTGCTTCGCCATAGGCATTACAAATATTCATACTTCATACTCAATACTTATTACTTTTATCAATAGAATTGCATTACTGCAATTTTATTGATAAAGAGTTCCCGTATTCAGCACCGGTTGAGCAGGCTCATCGGCACAAAGCACAACGAGAAGGTTGCTCACCATCGTGGCCTTGCGCTCCTCGTCGAGTTCCACTATCTGTTCCTCACTGAGCTGGTCGAGTGCCATCTTAACCATGCTGACAGCACCCTCGACGATCTTCTCGCGAGCAGCAATTATTGCCGAGGCTTGCTGGCGTCGAAGCATCACTGCAGCAATCTCTGGAGCATAGGCAAGATAGTTCAGACGGGCTTCTACAACTTCAATGCCAGCCATTGCAAGACGTTCGTTGAGTTTAGTCTCAAGCTGCTCGTTGATCTCATGGCCGTCACTGCGTAAGGTAATTTCATCATGCTTTCCACCCTCCTCATCATAAGCATATTTGCCGGCTACCTCACGGAGTGCGGCATCACTTTGAATTGCCACAAATGCATTTAGAGCCTTAGCGACGGAATCTCCTTGAAGTGCCTGAGCATTTTTAGAATCATTTGACACGTTGAGCAAATTGATGTCTCCAGCATCTACATCAAATACTGCTCGGTAAGTATCCTTTACCTTCCAGACGAGAACAAGACCTATCATAACAGGATTACCAATCTTATCATTGACCTTGATAGGCGCAACATCCATATTGCGGATGCGGAGTGACACCTTCTTTTTAGTCATAAAAGGATTAGTCCAAAAATAACCGGTGTTTCTGAAGGTTCCACGATAATTACCGAAGAAAATCATCACAACCGACTGATTGGGTTGCAGCACGAAAAAGCCACATAATAGGATTATAAATCCAATGACTCCTAATCCGGTGATAATTCCTGCAACCCAATACAATTCCTCAGGAAGCACAAAAAAGGATGCTACGATTATCACCGGTATCATCAATACCAAGAATAGCATCCCAAATCCATTTACGACCTTTCCACTGAAAGGAATCTCTTTGTTTTCCTTCATCTCTCTGATTATTTTAAGGTTAGACAAATTTATTAGCTTTTTGTTTCTAATTATGATATTATTTTAATATCATTATGATGCAAAATTATATAAAATTTTCAAATATTCCAAATTCTTAAACAAAACATGAATATATTTTACCAACATCTTGTAGGGACGCACGGATTGTACGTCCTTATCCACGCAAAAGAATTTACGTGCGATTTTGAACTTCATATGTGCGCAACCGCACACTATCCAAAGCCACCTTTGCTCATAAATTAATAATTTACAGAGTCTTACAAAATTGGCACGATGTTTGATTATAAAAATAAGCAAAACAATTGATTATGTCTATAAAAACTGTCATATATACTGCCATCGCTTCATTTATATCTGCAACCGGGGTTAATGCCTACGGAGAGCAATCAGCGGGACTGACCATGACCCTACAGGAAGTGATCAGTCGCGCGCAGGAGAACTCCCCTTCCGCACAAAGCGCGAAGCACGCTTTCTTGGCGGCTGAATGGCAATATAAATATTACCAAGCCAACTACCTTCCTTCTGTCACCCTTACATCCTCCCCTTTCCTAAACAGAGAAATCAATAAAATTACCCTGAACGACGGAACAAGTGCTTTTATAAAGCAAAACCAGATCAATGCTGACCTTGCACTGACCGTCAATCAGAATATTTCTTTCACCGGAGGTTCGCTATTCCTTAAGTCTTCTCTTTCACGGATTGATGAATTGGAACGCAAGAATACGTCTTATAGTTCTATTCCTATTACAATAGGTTACCGCCAAAGCATCTTCGGATATAATTATCTGAAATGGGACCGTCGGATAGAACCGCTTAGATACCGTGAAGCCAAGAAAAATTATGAGGAAGCAATGGAACTTGTAGCAGCACATGCCTGTGGATACTTCTTCTCATTGGTGGAAGCCCAGACCAACCTTGAAATGGCTCGCCTGAATTTCGCATCAGCCGACACCCTCTATCAGATGGCTCAAGGGAGATATAAAATCGGAGTCATAAATGAAAACGATATGATCCAGCTTGAGATCAACCGACTAAACGCAGAGACTGCATGTATGGATGCAGAAGTCCAGGTAAACGAGCAATCCCAGTTATTGGCTTCATATCTCAGGCTTGATGATCTTTCAGATATGACATTGCAACTTCCGCTTGAGGTGCCTGACATCGAGATTTCTCTTCCGATTGCTGAGGAAATGGCGAAGCGCAATGCCTCTCAACCCGATTATTACCGCCGACTTAAACTTGAAAGTGATAGCCGTGTGGCGCAGGCCAAAGGAAACACGGGGTTGCGGGCAGATATATACCTTCAATTCGGACTCTCACAAACATCCGACAGTTTTGAGAAAACCTACAGGCACCCATTGCATCAGGAGTATGCAAGCCTAACATTGTCGCTCCCTATTCTTGATTGGGGCAGAGGGAAAGGACAGGTAAAGGTAGCGAAATCGCAACGAGATCTTGTATATACTGAAGCCGACCAAGGGATGAGCGACTTCATGCAGAATGTCAGGAAGATCGTCACACAGTTCAACATGCAGCCAAAAAAGGTAGAGGTGGCCTCACGCACCAACCGTCTTGCATCACACCGTTATGAGATAGCACGTCGCCTATATATAGCAGGTCGCAACACTATCCTCGACCTCAACACCGCCCTCTCCGAGAAGGATTCCGCCACCAGAGCCTACATCTCCTCGATTAAGACTTACTGGACCCTCTACTACACCATCCGTTCCTTAACCGGAAAGGAAATAATGAATGATACCTCCTGGTAGGGACGCACGGCTCGTGCGTCCGCCCAATTATGAATTATGAATTAATAGAACTATGGACATAAAATTAAAGAAAAAGCCCTGGTATTGGCGCTACCGATACCATCTTCTGGCAGCAACCGCAGTAGTAGCGCTGCTGATATATGGCATTATATTGGCACTGAATTCCGGCACTCCGCGCGTCGACAGGGAAACCCTGACAATCGCCCCCGTCAAGGAAGACAAATTCATGGAATATGTAGACGTCGAAGGAATAGTGCAACCTATAATGACCGTCAAGGTCAATGCCCTCGAATCAGGTTTTGTAGACCGTATCGTGGCTGAAGACGGCGCGATGCTTGAGGCCGGCGACACGATACTCGTATTGAAGAATCCCGACCTAATGCGCACTATCCATGATGAGGAAGATGAATGGAGGCATCAGCAGCGTCAGTATCGGGAGCAGGAAATAGAGATGCAGCAGAAGTCGCTCACACTTCAGCAGCAAGCCCTCGATGCCAACTACGAGATGAACAACCTTGACAACAAGCGCCGCATAGCCCGGGAAGAATATGAAATGGGAATAAAAAGCAAAGCTGAAATTGACCTTTCTGAAAGCGAGTACGACTACCGCCGAAAGAAAACCTCACTCCAGTTGAAGAGCCTAAGCCATGACTCAGCCGCCACTGCCATACGCCGCGAGATGCTTGCAAGCGATATGGAGCGGGCAATGACCAAACGTGACAGGGCGGCACGCAGAAGCAACGACCTTATAGTCCGTGCCCCTGTTTCCGGCCAGCTAAGCTTCCTGACCGTAACGCCGGGTCAGCAGGTACAGAGCGGTTCGAGTATAGGGGAACTGAAGGTATTGAGCGACTACAAGCTCCATGTCTCTCTCAACGAATATTATGTTGAGCGCATAGTCCCCGGTCTTCCGGCTAAGATAAATGTGAAATCAGATAGCTATCCCCTCCGTGTCAGCCGAGTGGTACCAGAGATAAAGGACCGCAGTTTCGAGTCTGACCTTGTCTTCATCGGCGACCGACCCTCCAGCCTACGAGTAGGAAAAAGTTTCCGCGCACAGATAGAGTTGGGAATGCCGGAGAGCGCAATTGTTATACAAAGAGGAGACTTCTTCAGCGCCACCAACGGAAGATGGATCTATAAGGTCAGCAAAGACGGTACAAGGGCGGTAAAGACCGAAATTGAGTTAGGGCGTCAGAACCCGCAGCAATTCGAAGTGATATCCGGACTGCATCCCGGCGACCAAGTCATTGTCAGCGGCTACGACAAACTCAGCGACGCCGAAGAAATCTTAATTCAATGATTAATGATCAATTATAAATGATCAATTAAAATTACTACTTGCTATTTAATCTTTAATCTTTTATCTTTAATAT
>JAIDSL010000199.1 GCA_029061255.1 Muribaculaceae bacterium | reverse complement strand
CCGCCGGGGCACGTGGCACCGGCGTGGCGCTCAAAAACATCAACAGATTCCGCTTCCTAATACGATGAGGAATCTCCTGAACTTCATCATAAAATACAGCACATGGTTCGTATTTACGTTCTATGTGCTGATTTCATGCATTCTGCTGGTTAAGTCGAGCGACAATCACTTTTCCCTTTACATGTCGTCGGCTAATGCTATAGGAGGAGCAATCTATCGCACTTCTTCCGAAGTGACCGATTACTTCGGACTCCTTTCTGTCAACCAGCGGCTGCAGGAAAGCAATGCCAAGCTGGAAAGCGAAGTGCTTAACCTTCGGCAGCAGCTTAGTCAATATCAGGTGCTTGCTCAGGATTCTTCAGAGTCTGTAAGAATGAACCGTTTCGGATATATTGGTGCTTCCGTAATCAATAATTCCACACGCCATCCACGCAACCACTTCACTATTGACCGAGGCAGCTCAGATGGTGTGGAACCGGGAATGGGTGTCGTTGACCAAAGCGGTGTTGTTGGTATAGTCGATGTAACCGGAAAGAAAACATCGAGAGTCATTTCCTTGCTTAATCAAAATCAGCACTTCAGCGCAAAAGTGAAGGATACTCCTTATGTGGGCAGTCTCACTTGGAGAGGTGATGACCCTTCGATTGCTTTTCTTGAGGAAGTGCCTCGTCATGCCAAGTTTCACATTGGCGATACTATTGTGACAAGTGGCTTCTCAACTACTTTCCCTGAGGGTATCGACATCGGCACGGTAATGGGCAAAGTAAAGACAAGCGACGACACCTTCCTTATTCTTAAGATTCGACTCGCTTCAAACTTCAAGACTCTTGGAACTGTCAGGGTCATAAAAGACGCGCTAAAGAATGAGCTTGACTCTCTCAACAGCATCGGGACCTATGAATGATTAATCTACGGATAAAATGAATAAAAGCTTTATATCATACATATTGCTTTTTGTGATACTGGTGCTCATACAGGTACTTCTGATGAACCATATCGTGCTATTCAATAGCGCGGTGTGCTTGATATTCATTTATTTCCTGATAAAGCTCCCTATCAATCTCGCGCCCAATCTCCTGCTCACACTTGGATTTCTGCTTGGCTTATCTGTCGACATCCTTTCCGATACACCCGGACTAAACGCTCTTTGCTGCACCATACTTGCTTCGCTTAAGAAACCCGTGTTTTATGCCTACGAACAGCACGATGATCAAAAACGCAACGTAGCTCCATCCATTGGCACCATGGGATTCTTAAACTTCAGCAAATATATCTTTAGCCTTTCGGCTATCTACTGTCTGCTTGCATTTTTTGTGGAATATGTCAATTTCGCGGAAATAGTGCAAATCCTGATCAAGGCCGGAGGTAGCACCCTCTTCACCTTCCTGGTGATTCTGGCCATAGACTCCCTGATTTACAAAAATTAATCCAAATCTCCGTGGCAAAGGATTATACGTTAGAAAAAAGAAAATATGTGATAGGCGGATTCATCACCGTCATCGTAATAATATTCCTGATCAGACTTTTCAACCTTCAGGTAAGCGACGGAACCTATAAGGAGAACGCAGAATCAAACGCTTTCTTCCGTAAGGTATTGTACCCGTCGCGTGGTCTTATCTACGACCGCAACGGCCGTCTCGTAGTGCTCAATCAGCCGGAATATGATGTCATGCTCATTCCAAAAGATCTTGGCAATAAGTTTGACACTCTCGGCTTGTGCGCAGTTCTCAACATCACCAAAGAGGATCTTATGAGCAAGTGGGCTGACATGAAAAACCCACGCAAGAACCCGGGATATTCTGCCTATACTCCACAGAAACTTATGTCTCACCTTTCTCAAGAAGACTATGGTCGACTTCAGGAAAAGCTTTACCTTTTCCCCGGATTCTACGTGCAGAAACGCAACGTGCGTGAATATGCCACCCATGCCGCAGCTAACGTGCTTGGAAACATCCGCGAGGTAAACGCAAAGGATGTGGAAAACGATCGTTATTACAGACGAGGCGACTATACGGGCGACCTTGGTGTTGAAAAAAGTTATGAGCAGCATCTCCGTGGAGTCAAAGGGGAAGAGATCCTTATGAAAGACGCCCTTGGAAGAATCAAAGGCAAATACGAAGATGGAATCCATGATGTGATTCCGGTAGCAGGACGCGACCTGACCTTGAGTATCGATATGGATCTCCAAGAATATGGAGAGCAACTGATGCAAGGTAAAATCGGTGCTATCGTCGCGATAGAACCACAGACGGGAGAAATCTTGTGCATGGTGTCTTCTCCAACATACGACCCGTCACTGCTTGTAGGCTCAAATCGAGGGAAAAATTATGCATCGCTTGTATCCAACAGGCTAAAGCCACTCTATGACCGTGCTCTTCAAGGAATGTATCCCCCCGGCTCAACTTTCAAACCTACCCAGGGACTCATATTCCTGCAGGAAGGAACTATCACGCCGGCCACTGCATATCCTTGCTATCATGGCTATGTCAACGGCATTCGTGTCGGCTGCCATGCCCACGGCTCCCCTCTACCGCTCAAACCGGCTATTGCCACATCATGCAATGCTTATTTCTGCTGGGGTCTTAAAAACTTCATCGATAAAAAAGGGAGCACTCCTTCGGCTCAATTGGAAAAATGGAAAAATTATATGGTGGAGATGGGATATGGCTATCGTCTTGGGGTAGATCTTCCTTCTGAAAGCCGTGGATTCATTCCAAATCCCGACTATTACAGTAAATCTTTCAGAGGAAGCAACTGGAGAGCCAATTCCATTATCTCCATTTCAATCGGGCAGGGAGAAGTGACTGCCACTCCCCTGCAGATTGCAAATCTCGCTTCCACTATTGCCAACCGTGGCTGGTTTTATACTCCCCATGTGGTCAAAGAAATCAGCGATACTGTGATCGACCCCAAATTCCAAGAAAAACGCTCTCCCTCCATCAAAAAGGAATACTATGAGCAGATTGCGGAAGGAATGCGTATGGCTGTGCTTGGAGGCACTTGCCGTCTTGCCAACCTTCCCGGACTTGATGTTTGCGGCAAGACGGGTACAGCTCAGAATCCACGAGGCAAAGACCATTCCGTATTTATGGGGTTTGCTCCAATGGACAATCCGAAGATAGCGGTTGCTGTATATGTGGAGAATGCCGGCTTCGGAGCTACGTATGGTGTGCCTATAGGGAGTCTTATCATAGAAAAATACCTCAACGGCTCTATAGCTCCCGGTAGGAAATATTTGGAAGAAAGAATGTTGAACGCTAATACTATCATATCAAGTGGAGTCAAAGAACATTGATGCCAACACCTCCGTATTCCGTTGGCTTGATTGGCCTACCATCATCATATATCTCATTCTTGTGGTAGCAGGAGCCGTCAGTATTTATGCAGCCAGCTATGACTTTGACCGGGCAAGCATGTTTGATTTTAACGAGTTTTCCGGTAAGCAGTTTCTCTGGATCGGGCTTTCGATAATAATTGGTTGCGCCATATTGCTTTTCGACTATAGGATCTACGAGACTTATGCTTATCCCGTGTATATTTGTGTGCTTCTGATAATGGTTGTGACCATATTTGTCGCTCCTGATATCAAGGGTTCACGTTCGTGGCTTGTGCTTGGTCCTGTTAGCCTTCAGCCGGCTGAATTCGGCAAGTTTGCTACTGCTCTCGCTCTCGCCAAGCTATTCAACTCCTACAATTTCAACCTCAATCAGAAGATAAGCAATTATTTCAGGGCATTTATCATTATATTCATCCCGGTCACCCTGATTCTTCTGCAACACGAGACTGGATCTGCACTCGTCTATATCTCGCTCTTTTTCGTTCTCTACCGTGAAGGCATGAGCGGACTTGTGCTCTTCTCTGCCGTATGCGCCATTACATATTTCGTAGTGGCAGTAAAATATGTTGAGCCTCTTCTTCTTGGCATTCCTGTAGGTGAATTCGTTGTATTCTGCATGATAATAGCTGTCTTCTGCTGTATGCTTCTTTTCTACTGTAAAGATGCTATCATCTCAAGAAATGTCCTGATTGGCTTTGTTAGTAGCGGAATTATTGTCACCGCCCTCACACTGTCAGGAATCAACGTCCCCGGCACATGGTATTTCATCGGAATAATCGTAGCCGCACTTATCTACGTCTCGATTGCCATGTATAGGCATCAGATTGAACGCTATGTTGTGACCATCATTTTTGCGGCAGCTTCTGTGATGTTTCTTTTCTCCGTCAACTATGTGTTCGGCCATGTCCTTGAGCCCCATCAGCAGATGCGTATAAAGGTTGCACTTGGCATTGTCGACGACCCCCGTGGCGTGGGATACAATGTCAACCAATCCAAGATTGCAATAGGTTCCGGCGGCATGACAGGCAAGGGATTCCTAAACGGGACTCAAACCAAGCTGAAATATGTGCCGGAACAGCACACCGACTTCATTTTCTGCACAATCGGAGAAGAAGAGGGATTTGCAGGAAGCAGTGCGGTACTCCTTGCATTTCTCGCTTTGATACTGCGTACCATTCACATAGCTGAACGTCAACGTACCCCATTCGGCAGAGTGTATGCTTATTGTGTCGTCTCTTACATGATATTCCACATATGCATCAATATCGGTATGGTAATCGGATTATGCCCTGTCATCGGTATCCCGCTTCCATTCTTCAGTTATGGAGGATCCGCGCTGTGGAGTTTTACAATCTTGCTGTTTATTCTTCTGCGTATTGATGCCTCCAGAAAAGAACGCAGGGATTGATTAATCTCATAAATATTATTCCTCTTTCTTGCTATTATATCGTAGCTTGAGTGTCGAAACAAGACTTAGAAATGCTAATATTGATATTAATATGAGTGAAAGATATATAAAAGTCTCACTGCCGCTCATATTCATTCCAATGGGATAAGTGGAAATCTCTTCAGAAGCATCCTCTTCATCATCAAGCTGAAGGGCACTAAGGGCAGACTTCCACTTTATCACTCCATCCTCGAGACTGACAAGAGCCGGATTTCCTCTTACGAGTTCTTTAATAGATGTGTCTTCAGCAGTATATATCTGATATTGCCCTGAAGAAAGGTCACGCCACTCCTCTATTGCTTCCGGACTTCCTGCCACGACAGCGAAAAATTCCGTATCATGAGACTTTGCCATATCATACAGGCGGTTGATTTTCCAACTTGATGCCATCGACAATTCACTAATATCTGGCACAAGCAAGATTAGCTGCCTGTCGTAGCCGCATAGCATTTCTGTGACATCTTCCTCTCCATCTTCACTCCATATCCTGAAATCAGGTGCTTCTTCATATGCAGAGGATGAGGAATGATCATTCTTCACGAATTCTTTTTCTACCCTTCTGACAAATTTCCATCCTTCTGATTCATCAGGCAACTCGTCATCCTCTCCCACTGTGAGTGTCTTGCCATCCTTTTCATAGATGAATTCATATTGTGGATTATATTCCGCCTCATCATCCTGAGCAAGCATTCGCATTCCAATTTTATATGGACGGAAATCCACCATCGGCTGCTGCCAATACCCGATATATCCGACCAATACTATATATGCACCGATGCCCACAGTAGCTATCCATTGCAAATAAGGGGATATGAGACTTCTGACTTTCGTATTAAATTTCAAAAGCCATACCACAGCTAATGAAATAAAACAATTTTTTACGAAAGTAGCCCAGTTTGATATCACGAGGAAGTCACCAAAACAGCCACAGTCAGCTACGGGATCTGAGATAGCAATCCAAAGGGTCAGAGGAAGCATTATGAGCATAAAAAGAGCCGCCATGATCGGAGCTGCCTTTCGATAACACCCCATCAGCAGCGACACACCTGTGATGAACTCTACGGAGAAGAGGATAAAGGCAAGAGCAAGCACGGCATTCCCCCACTCATCGATTGGAATATGCATGGCAGTCAGATACTCGGAGGTCTTATAGTATGTACCCCAAGGGTCTATCCCCTTGGAGAGTCCTGACACAATGAATACACTTCCCACAGCAAGCCGCATCAGCCATGTCAAGACGATCAGGACCTTTGGATACTTATTGAGCAATGGGGCAGCCTTGCGAAGTGCCCAAGAATCGTCGAGCCAATCACCGAAGCGATCAAACCTTCTTTCTATTCCCAAAGGGGTCTTACGCGAATTATCCCTATTGGGCTTATCCTCCAATTCGTCCATTTTTATCTAAATATTTCAGCACTTCGAATTACACTCAACGCATCACGCACTACGCATCACGCACTACGCATCACGCACTACGCATCACGCACTACGCATCACGCATTCGGGTCAGTCTTGATCAAAGCAAAAAGAGCGTAATTGATCATATCCATATAGTTGGCATCTATGCCTTCGCTCACTATGGTCTTTCCGTTGTGTTCTTCTATCTCCTTCGTACGCATGAGCTTCTGAAGAATGATGTCGGTGAAACTGCTCACTCTCATGTGGCGCCATGCTTCATCATAGTCATGATTCTTATTCTCCATCAACCGAGTTGCCCCATTGAGCTTTTCATCGTAAAGACGCATGCATTCAGCCGCCTCAAGATTCTCTCCGGGACCAAGCTCAAGCTGAATGAGTGCCATGACACAATAGTTGACGATTCCTATGAATTCCGGACGTATACCCTCATCGACAAGAGCAACCCCCTTATCCTCTATGCTGCGTATGCGCATAGCCTTTATCATAATTTGGTCAGTAAGGCTCATCGGTCGCATGATGCGCCATGACGTGCCGTAATCCATTAGTTTCTTTTCGAAGAGGGTCCGACATTCATCCTTGGCCCGTGCGAATTCCTCTGCTGTATTATGCTTTTTCATGTTGATGTATCTGTTTATTCCACAAATTTAGTAAAAAATGCGCAATATAAGGGAATAACTCGGATTATTTTTATTATTTTTGCACTATAAAACGCCCTTTAAAGGGAAGAAAACTCTAAAAAATGTCAGATATTAGATTTATACCCGAGTGGGAACCCGTGGAATACGTGCTTCTCGCTCTTCCAAATAAGAACACAGACTGGGACTACATCCTCCCTGAAGCCATCGACCAATATAAACGATTGGTCAAGGCAATCTCCGACGAGGGGCTCAAAGTCCTTCTTCTCTGTGATAATGTCGAGGAGGCAAGGGAGATTATGAAAGATTGCCATCAAGACAAAATACTGTATGTCTTGGCTGATTATAATGACACTTGGACCCGCGACTACGGGATTATCACAGTTGTAAGAAACGAACGTCTTCGAGCACTCGACTTCGGATTCAATGCCTGGGGACTGAAATTCGCGGCAGACAAGGACAACCTCGTGAATCTAAACCTTGACAAAAAGGGATTGCTCCAACCCATGACTTACCGTAATGAGCGCGATTTCGTGCTTGAAGGAGGCTCGGTGGAATCGGATGGCACCGGCACGGTAATGACAACATCAAGATGTCTTCAAAGCCCTAACCGGAATGGCGGCAAGACTAAAGCTGAGCTCAACAGGGAGCTTCTCGATCGTCTCGGTGCCGACCATGTCCTTTGGCTCGATCATGGAGCTCTTGAAGGGGATGACACAGACTCTCACATTGATACACTTGCACGTCTTGCGCCCGATGACACTATTGTCTTCACTGGGACAAAAAATTTCGATGACCCTCAGTTTGAATCCCTGCTCGCTATGCGCGCGCAGCTCACGCTTTTTAGAACTGCGGAAGGAAATCCCTACAACCTTGTGGAGCTTCCCCTCCCCGATCCCGTTCTTGATGAGGATGGAAGCAGGTTGCCTGCCACTTACGCCAACTATCTTGTAGCCAACGGGGTGATCTTCATGCCTACATATTCTCAGCCGGATAAGGATGAGCTTGCTATGCGCTCAATCAAAATAGCATTCCCCGAGCATAAAGTGATAGGGGTAGACTGTCGTACACTTCTTCGCCAACATGGCTCCTTGCACTGCGCTACAATGCAGATTCCTGCCGGTATCATCAATATTTAGTCTTACGAAAACCCGAAAACTAAAAACCCGAAAACCTTAAAACCCATGACCCCCAATATACTCAAAGTAGGCATAGTGCAGCATTCCTTCACAGAGGATGTTGCTAAAAACCGTGCCCGTAATCTTGCAGCCATACGTACACTTGCTGAAGATGGTGCCAAGCTCGTGGTGCTCTCAGAACTCCACGACTCGCTATATTTCTGCCAGTGTGAGGATGTGGAAAATTTCCAATATGCAGAAACTCATCCCGGAGAGTTTTTTGAAGTATATTCACAAGCAGCCCGCGAAAACGGAGTCGTGCTTGTGGCAAGCAGTTTCGAACGTCGTGCGCCGGGACTTTACCATAACACTGCAGTCGTTTTTGAATCTGATGGAAGTGTTGCCGGTCGCTATCGCAAGATGCATATACCAGACGACCCGGGATTCTATGAGAAGTTTTATTTTACACCCGGCGATATGGGATTTCATCCCATTGACACCTCGGTAGGAAGACTCGGCGTGCTTGTGTGCTGGGACCAATGGTATCCAGAAGCTGCTCGCCTTATGGCTCTCGATGGAGCAGATATGCTGATCTATCCTACTGCCATAGGATGGAATCCTGACGATCCTGAGGATGAGAAGATGCGTCAGCGCGATGCTTGGATCACAGTGCAGAGAGCTCACGCTGTCGCCAATGGTATTCCTGTAGTAAGTGTCAACCGTGTAGGGTTTGAAGAAGACCTCTCTGAGGTTTCTTCCGGCATAGATTTCTGGGGCTCAAGTTTTGTAGCCGGTCCGCAGGGAGAATTGCTATATCTTGCACCTGATGATAAATCGGCAGAAGAAGTAGTCGACATCGACATGGAGCGTTCTGAAAACGTAAGGCAATGGTGGCCATTCCTACGCGACCGACGCATAGATGCTTATGGCGATCTTACGAAGAGATTCCTTAAATGACAAATATGGACAAGACTATTGAAATAGATGGCGTAAGTCTGCACTATAGAGACTCCGGCGAGACGGATCTCCGTCCGGTCATAATCATGCATGGCTGGGGTTGCAATGTCGACACGGTAGCCTCCATCGAAAATATTTTCAAAGGGAAAATGAGAGTCATAAATGTTGACCTTCCCGGACATGGAAAAAGTTCAGAACCTCCATACGTATGGGGTGTTGAGGATTTCACTGCAATGATGGAGAAATTCATCTCAAAGCTTGGCCTCATTCGTCCTTCGCTCGTTGGTCACTCTTTTGGTGGCAGAATCAGCATACTCCTGAGCTCAAGGGGAGAAGTCGACAAAGTGCTTCTCGTAGATGCCGCAGGCATTAAGCCAAAAAGAAGTCTTTCTTATTATTGGAAAGTCTATTCCTTTAAGGCCATGAAGCATACCGTAATGCTCTTTTGCGGGAAGAAAAAAGGAACCGAGATAGTAGATAAGATTAGGGGAAAGAAAGGATCTGCCGACTATCGCAACTCCTCTCCCCGTATGCGCGCCATCATGAGCAAATGCGTCAATGAGGACCTGAAATATGCAATGCCATCCATAAAAGCCCCGGTACTTCTCGTCTGGGGTGAAGATGACACTGCCACTCCCCTCTCAGATGCCCAAACAATGAAGAAGCTTATCCCGGATGCAGGTCTCGTCTCATTCCCCGGATGCGGACACTATTCCTTTCTTGACAATCCATTTGGATTCAAAGCCGTAGTCAGTTCCTTCTTCAATATTTAATCATCATGATAAATCATGTTGAATCAAGATAAATCATGTTTAATCATGATCAAACATTCTCAAATTCATAAACCTTTTAAACCACTTAATCTTCTAAACTCTAAATACAAGTGAACGCTTTTTCAATCGTAATCCTCGTCATATGCGGAATCTATATGATCTTCAATTTCCGCCATGACATCCACATGCTGCAGCAGAATAGCTATCGAATCGACCGCTATTGGAAATGGCTCAACAGATCGGGAGATATCTCTTCCGCCTCTCGCCTTGTGAATGTAGGTGTGCTTTTCCTCCTATTTTCTACTCTGCTTACTCCTGCTCTTAATGCAATGATTGTGGCTGCCACATGTTGTGTCCAAACAATAGTAATGCTACGCAAGAAATTCAAGAAGCCCCTCGTATTCACTCCCAGGGTAAAAAGAATCTATAGCGTATGTGTTGTCTTTGCCATAGCTTTTTCTCTTGCTGTCATACTAACAGTGGGAAGAGGCGGTAGCGATGCTTTCCTTTATTATAGTGGTGGTCAACTAAGCCTTGGCGCTATACTCTTCCTTTGCATCTTTTCCTGGGCTATCGCTATCCTTGCAGTATGGGTTTTGAAACCGGTCGAAGCTTCCATTAATGATAAATATCGCAATGAAGCCATCTCTATCCTACGGAGCATGCCTGATCTTAAGATAATTGGAATAACCGGAAGTTATGGAAAGACATCCACAAAACATTATCTTCACCGCATTCTCTCCGAGCACTACGATGTATTGATGACTCCGGGAAGCTACAACACACCGATGGGCGTAATCCGTACAGTCCGCGAGATGATGAAGCCCTACAATGAAGTATTCATATGCGAGATGGGTGCAAAGCAACTTGGCGACATTAAGGAAATATGCGATATGGTCAACCCTCAGATTGGTATTGTAACTGCAGTTGGACCTATGCACTTAGAGTCGTTTAAAAGCATCGAAAACGTTCAGAAGACTAAATTCGAACTTATTGATGCTCTTCCGACTGATGGCTTCGCAGTGATCAATAATGACTTCGAATGGTGTGCCAACCGTCCTGTCAATAATGTTGAAGTGGTCAGATATGGCGTAGCTGATTCCAAAGGATGCGACTATATTGCCACTGATGTCAGATACACTCCTGATGGCACAGACTTTACAGTGGAAGGAAAAGATGGCACCAAACTTGAACTTCATACACGCCTTGTAGGTGAATGCAATATATCAAACCTTGTAGCCGCTGTAATAGTAGCCTTGCATCTTGGCGTGACCCATGATGAAATACGCCGGGCTGTTGATTCCATTGATCAAGTTGAGCATCGTCTCAATGTGAAGCGCACCCCGGGAGGCGTCACAATCATTGATGATGCTTTCAATTCCAATCCTGCCGGTTCTCGGATGGCTGTTGATGTCCTGTCGCAGTTTAATACCGGAAAGCGAATAATAGTGACTCCGGGAATGATTGAACTCGGAAGTGAACAGGAAAACCTCAATCGTGAACTTGGCAAACAAATCGGAGAAAAACTTGACGTAGCTGTAATAGTAGGAGCATATAACCGCAACGCTCTCGTTGACGGTATCCGCTCCACAGACTTCGACGAAAAAAATCTACATATCGTTGACTCCTTCGCCGATTCCCAAACTCTCCTCGCCAAGATTCTCGCCCCCGGCGACACAGTCCTCTACGAAAACGACCTACCTGACTCCTTTAAATAATTCATAATGCATAATTCACAATGCATAATTGGCTTCGCCCAAGCTAAAGCAAGTCATATTTCACAATTATGCGTACGTAGATTAAAAAACTAAATTTATACACCGACATAAAAAAGTCCCGAACCATTTTCCGATCCGGGACTTTTTTATGTATTATTGAAGTAGCTTTTACTGTTTCCAATTATCTAAATATTTTCTAATGAAATTCTGCGACAAACAATTATGCATTATGAATTAAATTAAAGATATGCCTCAAGAAGCCTCTGGAGGTCAGCTGCAGAGTGTACGCCTGCACCACGCCATTCAAGCTTATTGTTCTTGAAAATCATTAGTGTAGGCACTGACTGCACCACATATTTAGCAGCAAGCTGCTCGTTTTTGTCGATATCGATCTTGATGATTCTTACTTTATCTCCCATCTTCTCATGAAGTTCTTCAAGGATGGGGTGCATCATGCGGCAAGGGCCACACCAAGTTGCAAAAAAGTCTACGAGGACGGGAGTCGGAGATTGGATTATTTCTTCAAAAGTTTCCATAATTTTATTTTTAAGATTAATGTTTTAATTATCCTTAAGACTCAAGACTTAAGACTAATTTTATTGTTTTTACGATATTTAAACACTCTCCCCGCCCTTTTGGTTCACTCGAGTTACAATAAACATTCTAATACGGCCGATACTTTATCCATTCCTCAATGGGGGCGTCTTTCGTAGGTCTTGGCACTTGATAAGTTTCGCCGCATCCATTCAGAAGGATAAGGTCGGGGCTGTATGAGATAAGAGACCAGTAGATGCCACCGTCCTCACTGAAATAGCAAGCTTTGGGATTGAATCTTGTGTTATCTATTTCCAGATCTCTCTTTGCGATATTGAAGTTGTTGGGCATAATACTC
>JAIDSL010000198.1 GCA_029061255.1 Muribaculaceae bacterium | reverse complement strand
GGGTGAGACAGGCTGAAGATGGGAGTTTGGCATAATGTCAGCTCTTTGAGCTGGGGGGCTATTTTGGGGAGCTTGGGAAAGCTCCCTCCCATATGTGCTATTGGTGGGAGGCTGGAAAGGCACACACCCATATTTGAGAGTGCTATTTTATGTTGCGGAAGGAGGTTCTGCGGTCGAAGCCGGCGGATTCGGCTTTTTCTATTTCGGTACGGTTGTCTATTATTTCTTTGTCATTTAAAGAGGAAATGTAGCTGTTTAATTCTTGATAGAGTTCTTGGGCTGGGATTAGAGATGTTATGGGTGTCCCTGTCAGGATTGGATTAGGTATACACCCATCTTTCTCTATAACGAGTTCCGGAATCTCATCTCTCCAAAAAAATGAGTATCTTGATTTAGCTTTGAAGAACGTCATTGGGTTACTTCCGACTCGGTCTTTCTTTGTGATGCTCTTGATGCCAAGAAGTTTCCAATCAATGCATACTTTTGAGTCTTCGTCCAAATATCGCTCTACTTGAAAGGAGTACTGTTTCAATCCTGCTTCAAGGATGCAGTACAACTCGGTAGCCTCGTACTTTGTCACCCACTTCAGGCGGTTGCCTGTCCAGTCGCGTTTGCGCACTTCTTTCTTCGGAGAATCGGCTGATGTTGGGATATAGCTGAAGAATGGGGAATCGAGATTCGAGAGAACTGTGAATGAACGGCGGTCGAAGACGACCTTCTCGTCTTCACCGTAAATACCTGTTAGATAATCGTAGTAGTCTTTATTGTTGCGAGGGGTAAGGATTTTCATTTGGTTTTCTTTAGGTTGGTCTGCGGTGGCAAAGTTAGTATTTATTTTTGGAATTGGCAAATGATTTTTGGGTTTTAGATGGATTTTAGTTTAAAGGGATAGATCGGGGGTGGTATGATCACTTTGTCCGCACCCCAATCGCCGATGGTTGGGAGGGGAAGGAGCTTGGGAAAGCTCCCACCCATATGGGCTATTGGTGGGAGGCTGGGAAGCCTCCCTTCCATATTTGAGATGGCTATTTTATGTTACGGAAGGAGGGGTTGCGGTCGAAGTCGGCGGATTCGGTTGGTTTTGAGGAATGTTTTATACTTTTAATTTGTTATTATTACTAAATATTGGTAATTTTGCAAGTAAAACTAAAACATATTGATTATGAGAACTACATCAGTGGCTTTAGGCACATATTTTGAAGACTTCATTAAGTCGAAAATATCTCAAGGCAGATATAACAATGCAAGTGAAGTAATTCGGGCCGCCTTACGTCTGCTCGAACATAAAGAACAGCGGGCAGCTCAATTAAGCGCCGCTATAGACAAGGGTCTGGAGAGTGGCATAGCAGAAGATTTCGAACACGTTTCATACTTACAGACGTTAAAGGGCCGAAGAAATGGCTAAATATAGACTTACAAATCAAGCAGTGGCAGAAGATCTTAAAAATAAGTTTTGACCGTAAGAAATATTGACGTTACCATAAAGCGCCTCTCCGAGGCTGCTGAGCCTTGGAGAGGGGGTACTCCAGGCTGAAGTCTGGGGTCTTGGTGCAAAAACAACTCTCCGAGCTGAGGTGCAATTGGGGGGGGGAGGAGGTTAGGAAACCTCCCTCCCATATTAGATATTGGTGAGGGTGTTGCAGAACTATATTCTCCGCATCTTGTAGGGACGCACGGCTCGTGCGTCCGTTTTTATATTGTTGATTACCAATCTAATTGCATAGAGGACGCACGCGCCGTGCGTCCCTACATCAGGATATTGGCCCATTTTACAACACCCTCTTCCATATTTGACTATGGGTGGGAGCTTCGGAAAGCTCCCACCCATTGTGGTTTAGTCGAGTTGCCATTCGAAGATGCCGGCGGAGTTGTCGTCGGGGAGGACGACTTCGAGCTTCAGGGCTTTGGTGATGACGGGGTCGAAGTCCACCCTATTGGCAGCACCTTTCTGGGTGCCGAAAGTGTCGGCTCCTGTTACGGGTTGCCAATTGCCGGATGCGTCCTGATAATAGAGATTCCAGGATTTCGGCACTCGGCAGCCACCCCATGGGCCGTCGTCAAACCAATAGACAGTTGCACTCTGCACTTTCTGTGCCACTGGAAGCTCGTAGGAAATCCATTCGGTAGTGCCCTGCTTGGGCCACCAGTGGGTGTAGGGTACCGAGCGGTCGTTCTCGTCTTTCGGAACGAGGCGGTCGTTGAGCGAGGATAGAGAGCCCATCGGAGATGAAGTGGTGATCTTACTCTGCGATGCAATCGTCGGTGGCATTACGGGACGCGATGCACTCAGCTCCTGCGGAAGCCAAACCGCCATGTTGCCACTTCCACGATGACACCACGCATAGTAAGGTATCATATTGAGTTTTACATCTTTCACTGTTAGGCGACCCTTGTCATCGTAAGCGAGGGTCTGCCCGTCGGTAGTGAGTTCTACGATTCCTTCAAGGAGCTCCGGCTTTTCTGTGACTGTGAACTGAGGTTTCTGGTTTACGAAGATGCTCAGCACATCGAAGTCATTGTCAGGCCATTCGGCACAGTAGACAATCGGGCCGCGCTCTACGGCGATACGCCCCTTGTCAGCCTCCACCTTGGCGTGAGCCTTAACAGTACGCGGCTCCATGTCGAGATGAAGCTCCACCTTGTCACCCTTCTTCCATTTGCGGGAGATAGTATAGTAGCCATCGGAGGTGAGGGTGCCGTCTGCAGGTTTGCCGTTGACCATAACTGTGTAGCCAAGACGCTTGCCGTCGGAATAGGTATAGAGGTCGCTCGGAACAGGCTTGTTCTTCACCCAACCGGGGATACGGAGCTTCAGGTCGAAAAGTCCTGCCTTGTTCTGATCTACGGTCACGGTGACATTACCATTCCAAGGATAGTTAGTCTGCTGGCTGAGCACGACTTTCTTGCCGTCGACATCAAGGTCGGCTGTATTTGACATGAAGAGGTTGACGTAAACATCGTCGCCCTTAACGGCATATACATAACCGGGAAGAGAGGGTATGAAGCGGGCAATGTTGGATGGGCAGCAAGCACATCCAAACCATGGCTGACGCTGATGCTGACCCATCGACTCAAGAGGATTCGGATAGAAGAAAGCACCTCCGTCGAGAGCCACACCGGAGATAAGTCCGTTGTAGAGAGTGCGTTCGAGCACGTCATAGTATTTTGAATCGCCGTGAAGGAGGAAGAGACGGTGGTTGACATAGACATTGCCGATGGCAGCGCAAGTCTCACAGTAAGCCGACATATTGGGGAGCTCATAGTTGGCACCGAATGCCTCGCCGTTGCTGGTAGCACCAATACCACCGGTGATGTAGTACTTCTTGCCGACGATATTATCCCATATACGGTCAATTGCATTGATATAGGCAGTGTCGCCTGTAAGGGCTGCAACATCAGCCATACCGGCATACATGTATGCAGCGCGAACTGCATGCCCTACAGCCTCATCCTGCTCGATGACAGGCTTGTGTGCTTGCGAATATTCGTCTGTGCGAGAAGTATAGCCTCGCTTGTCAAGGAAGTACTTAGCTTGGTCGAGATATTTCCTGTCACCCGTCACGAGATAGAGCTTAGCGAGGGCCATCTCAGCAATCTGGTGTCCCGGCACACGCGCCACCTGACCCGGTCCATCGCCAATCTCACGGCAAATACAGTCAGCATACTTCTTGGCGATGTCAAGGAAGTTGCGCTTTCCGGTAGCCTGATAATGGGCGATCGCACCTTCCACCATATGCCCGAGGTTGTAGAACTCATGGGACAGGTCTTCTACCATCTCCCAGCGTTTCGAACCCGCCCACTCGTGCGGATGCTTCGGGTTCATGGTGCGGGAAGTGTATAGATAGCCGTCAGGTTCCTGAGCGGCAGCTACGATTACGAGCACGCTGTCGATGTAGTTCTCCAGTCGTTTGTCTGGATATGTCTGGAGGAGATAGCTTGCGCCCTCAATTGTCTTATAGACGTCGGTGTCATCGAAAGCGAGACCGCCGACGGTGATGGTATCAGAAGGATGGGCTGCCTTTACGAAGTTTTCGTAGCGGCCTGTCTCCTCGCATTTGCTGAAGGCGAGGGGGATTGTCACTTCACGGCTGGCCTTGAGGCGTTGGCCCCAGAAGTCATCGGTCACTTTCACGGATGTGAAGGGCACCGGGTCGATGGGATAGCCGTGGTTCTGCTTCGGGGCCTTTGCCATCGCGGGGAGGGCTAAGGCAGCGAAGAGGATGGCTGATGTCAGGGATTTTTTCATATTTATCGGATATTAAATTTGGATTCATTTATGAGCCAAGCCAAAGGCTAAGACACAGAAACAAACAGAGATGACGGGAAGGACACGCGTCTGGACGGTACCGGACGCACGAGCCGTGCGTCCCTACTTGTAAGGGAGGTATTCGTCGGAGAAGCGGAGGGAGTGGAGGTAGCCGGTGAAGGGCCATTCGTTTTCGGCGTTACGACCGAGGGTGACGTACTGTACGGGCTTTACGAGGAGCTGGATGTCTTTCTCGCTTACGAGCTTACCGTTGATGTAGACCTTCTCTATTCTGCCGTCGAAGCATACATATATATGCTGCCACTCCCCTTCATGCTTCCGGACTTCTGCCTCTATCAGTTTCGGGTCGGGACGTTTCGGATCTATGCCGCTGACGAAATCCTGGGTTACATTAAAGAGGTCTTGCCAGCCTGAGTCTTCATACCAGCCATAGTGGTTCATCACGCCGCAGCGGAGTTCGGTGCCGTTTACGCCCATGATTTTCTCAAGTTCATCGTGGGAAGTGGTGAAGTCAGCGTAGCATTCATTCTCTCCCATCTCCGGATTCAGGATCACGGCCTCAAGTGTGTAGGGGGCGTTGTCGCGGATAGTGGCTGGTAGAGGGAATGAGGAACGGAAAAAAGTTTCACCGTCAAACTTTATGGCTTTCTTACCCTTAATTTCTTCGATGAATGCGGGCTTTTCCACTGCCTCGAAGTAGCCTTCTATGCCACGGTTGGGAAGATATCCTACCGTATCACCTACATTGAATAAATTCGCATCTATCTCTACCAGAACGCCCTTGCTCTCGCGGTCAGCAACCGGATTGCGGCGGATTGGATTGGTAGCGTCAAACTTTTTCTCCGGGTCGGTCAGTTCCCAGTTGTAAAATCTTACATCCGCAAGGATCAGAGGTTCAGAATTTTTCGATGAAATCGAGATTTTTCCATTTTCAAGACCCCCGTCCAATCTTACAGGGTGCCACTCTCCGCCTGAATATGAGAGTGCGGAAATTGTGTGCGGAATGTGCGGATTCAGCACTCCGCACTCCAGTATAAGCTCCGTACCCGGCTCGAGTATGAGTGCCTCTCGCCCACCGATTCGTTTTGAGGAAGCAAAACCTTTCGAAATACGGAATGCCCCACCGAGCTGACCCTGATTGTTTACCCATTCGCGGCCGTTCCAGTCAGCACCGGTCAGGCCGATCCACTGCTGCGGTGAAGCCGTCTCGTAAGTATCAAATACCATGACATTCCAAAGGGCACCATTGAATCCGGCTTTTTCGCCTCCAGTGGATGTAATCCGAACGTAGCGAGCCTTCTTATCTCCGAAGTCAGTCATCGGAGAGCCTGCAAGGCGGTTTGAGCGTTTGTCGGAGAAGATTTCCCAACTATTGCCGTCAAGGGAGGTCTCAATAAGGTACTGGTAGAATTGTGTGCCGTATTCCCACTGGGTGAGGATAGTCTTGATGTTCTCCGGTTTCCCAAGGTCGATCTCAATCCATTCCTGACTCATTCCCGAGGGACGCCAGAGGGTGCCATTGTTGTCGTCTACGGCGTATTCCGGTTTGAAATTATCGTCATAATATGAGGATGCCTTCACCTTCTTTCCGAAAGCGAGATTATTTTTGGAAATGGTAGGTGTTGTAAGATATCCTACTCCGGAATGTGTCGGTTTAATCGGAAGAATTTTGCCATTCTTGTCAAATTCCATCTTGTCGATGCAGACCTGACGATGGAAGCCGCGGTTGGAGTGAGGGTTGTCATGACGGTGATATACTATGTAGTAATCATCGCCGTCCTGCATCACGCTGTGATGGCCGGGTCCATGCACAGTGCCATCCTCGTTGGTCTCCAAAATGCACCCTTCATACTTGTAAGGGCCAAGAGGATTATCAGCAGTAGCATATTGAACTCTATATGTGTGGTCATGGCAACTGCCGGAGGAATACATGAAGTAGTATTTGCCGTCTTTCTTCAAAACGAAGGGGGCTTCGAAGAAATCAGTCACCTCTGTATTTGGAATCAGTCTGGTCTCGGTGAAACCCTTCATGTCGGGGGTCAGTTTTCCGGCTCCGCATCCAAATCCATCATAGATGCCCCATGTGCCCCAGTACATGTAGATGCTTCCGTCATCATCTACGAAGGTCTGGCCATCAAGGGTGATGGCATTTGTCACAAACCTGTCAGGCACTAACACTGCCTCGCTTTCACCGAGAATATTTTGCCAAGGACCGCGAGGGGTCTCACCCACTCCTACGTGAATCTGACACGGCTGACAATAGATGTAGTAGTATTTGCCGTCGTTGGCGTTCTGCATCACGTCGGGCGCCCAGATCCAATGGGAATCTGGCCAGTTCATAGGCATGAGGGTCCAGTTTACGAGGTCCTTGCTCTGCCAGAGCTGGGCAGGACCAAAACCGGCTCCGCTGCCGTCGGTAGTGGCGTAGACGTAGTAGGTGTCGCCAAACTTCTTGATGGTCGGGTCGGCGAAATAGCCCGGGATCATGGGGTTGAAGATGCCGGGGGTGTTGAATTGTGACTCCTTGGGCATGGTGGCACCCATGGGAATGGCAGCTGCCAAGCTTAGGAGTATGGGGAGTATTGGTTTCATAATAATAATTATTTGGAGA
>JAIDSL010000197.1 GCA_029061255.1 Muribaculaceae bacterium | reverse complement strand
CCTTGAGTCAAATGTTTTCTGGTGTTTGATATCATTGAAGCTATAAGCTCCAGACTCTCCTTTTCAGTTAGTTTCTTTTCTTCCATATTTCAGGTATTTAAAAGTTTGACATTTGGTTTATTTTATAAACCATTTTGATTTGAAAAAAGAGCGGTCGCGCGATTCCGCTCTTATTTCGGTTGCAAAGTTAATTAAGTTTATTTTATAAACCAAATTTTTCCACAAGTTTTTTCAAAAAAACTTGCGTGTTACTTCCAATTATGACTAAGTTTTGATTTGGGGAGAGAATCCTTACAGCATGTTATATATTAGGTGTTCTATGTGTCAAAATCATGACTATATCATAAAGCGCCTCTCCGAGGCTACAGAGCTTTTGTTGGGGAATCCCCGGACTGAAGTCCGGGGTTTTGGCATAATTACAGCTCTCCGAGCTGATAAGTCTACTTCAAAATCGGAACTCAAAACTGAACACCCTGCTAATTAATCATCTGTAATATACATAGTAGGTGTTTAAACACATATCATCCGAACTATGGGACTTACTTTATATTTAATTTCGATTGGGTTAGACACTTAAAATTCAACCATACAAGTCATCCTTAAGATTAGTTTTCAGAGTTTCGACAATTTACATTAACATATATCGTTATATTGACAGTAAGACAGACAATGAAATTATGAGAAAAGAGAAATGGGATATACTTGACAGTGAGTATCTAATACGCAGGCCTTGGCTTACGGCAAGACGCGACAAGGTCAGACTGCCAGACGGAAGAATTAATCCGGAGCACTATGTGCTTGAATATCCGGATTGGGTAAACGTAATTGCTATAACAGAAGAAGGCAAGTTCGTGATGGTGGAGCAATACCGTCACGGATTGCGTGATGTCTTCATAGAGCTTGTGGCCGGAGTGTCCGAGCCAGGCGAAGATCCACTTGAAGCAGCCAAAAGGGAACTGCTTGAGGAATCAGGCTACTCCGGCGGCGAGTGGGAACTTCTGACTGTTATTGGACAGAATCCCTCAACATGCAATAACCTTACCCATTGTTTCCTTGCAAGAGGCGTCAGAAAAACCGCCGGTCAGGATCTCGATGCTACCGAAGACATTGACGTAAGACTTCTCTCTGAAAAAGAAGTCTTAGACATGTTGCTCGCAGACGAGATGAAACAGGCCCTTATGACCGCTCCGCTATGGAAATACTTCGCCTTATATTCCGATCTATCACTAAGGCCGCGTCTCATAAAAAATGGGGGCCTTAAAGACTCGTAGTCTTATAGGCTACAATCATCATATATAGCCGATACAATACAACAGCTAATCTTAGGCGTTTCTGAAACGTATACCAACAGACAACGCGAGGCGGACGCACGAACCGTGCGTCCCTACTTGACCTCATGCTTTTTTCTACTTATAACATCAATAAATTTTGATTTTTCAATACTTTTCATTACTTTTGTAAGATGAAAAGCGTAGTATGTGCGTTGATAAGTGTCAACGCACATTATACACATATACGGCCATGATTGGCATTCATTTATGGACTTTAAAATTACATCAAAATATAAGCCTACAGGCGATCAGCCTGAGGCAATAGCAGAACTTGCAGAAGGGGTCAGAGACGGGCATCCGTCGCAGACATTGCTCGGCGTGACCGGCAGCGGCAAGACATTTACAATGGCAAACGTGATTCAGGAAGTCAAAAAACCGACCCTTATTCTCAGCCACAATAAGACTCTTGCAGCCCAGCTTTACGGAGAGATGAAAAACTTCTTTCCTGAAAACTCCGTGCAGTATTTCGTAAGTTACTACGACTATTATCAACCGGAGGCTTACATACCTTCCAGCGACAAATATATCGAGAAAGACCTGATGATCAACGACCAGATAGAGAAATTGCGTCTTTCTACGGTTGCCGCCCTGCTCAGCGGCCGACGCGACGTAGTTGTTGTCTCCTCTGTAAGCTGTATCTATGGTATGGGAAATCCTGAAGATTTCTCCAAGAGTGTCGTAAGGATCGAGCTTGGCCAACGCATCTCCCGCAATGCATTTCTGCGCCAACTCGTAGACTCACTCTACAGCCGTACGGAAGTAGACCTCGGCAGCGGAGAATTCCGCGTCAAAGGGGATACGGTAGATATCAAACTCTCATTCGAGGACATACAACTCCGCGTCGTATTCTGGGGAGACGAGATCGAGAAGATCCAGACAGTCGATCCACAGACTGGAATAATCCTAAGTGAACTTGATGGCTTCAACATCTATCCTGCCAACATCTTCGTGGCAAGCAAGGAGCGGACTAACAATGCTGTAAACCAGATCGCACTTGACCTTGGAGCTCAGGCAGAGTTCTTCCGCAACGATGGCCGCTTCCTTGAGGCACAGCGACTCACCGAGAGAGTCAACTATGACTTGGAAATGATCAAGGAGCTTGGTCATTGCTCCGGAATTGAGAACTACTCAAGATATTTCGACGGGCGTGAGCCGGGAATGCGTCCATTCTGCCTTCTTGACTACTTCCCCAAGGATTTCCTGACAATCATCGACGAGAGCCATGTAACTCTTCCCCAACTTCGAGGCATGTATTCAGGTGACCTTGCGAGAAAACTTAATCTTGTGGAGTATGGTTTTCGACTTCCGGCTGCCATCGACAATAGGCCTCTTAAATTTGACGAATTTGAACGACTTACACCTCAGACCATATATGTCAGCGCTACTCCCGGCGACTATGAGCTTCAAAAATCAGAGGGTATAGTAACCGAGCAGATTATCCGTCCCACCGGACTTCTTGATCCCGAAATAGAAGTTCGTCCTTCAATGAACCAGATCGACGACCTTCTCGAGGAGATACAACTTCGCATTGAGCGTGGGGAGCGAACACTCGTCACGACCCTTACAAAGCGTATGGCGGAGGAACTTGATTCCCACTTGCAAAGTTTTGGCGTAAGAAGCGCTTATATACATTCAGATGTCGATACACTTGACCGTATTAGAATTCTCAACGACCTGAGAGAGGGAACATATGACGTTTTGATCGGTGTCAACCTTCTCAGAGAGGGTCTTGATCTTCCGGAGGTTTCGCTTGTCGCAATTCTTGATGCTGATAAAGAGGGTTTCCTACGAAACCATCGTTCGCTAACCCAAACCGCAGGTCGTGCTGCGCGAAATGTTAATGGAATGGTAATCATGTATGCCGACAAAGTCACTGACTCGATGCAGAAGACTATCGACGAGACAGAAAGACGTAGGGCAAAACAAATGCTTTATAATGAACAGCATGGAATCACACCTACACCTATAGTCAAGAAGACAAATACTGATCTCATCGATCTCTATCAGGGAACTTCAACCGAGACCACAGGACAGATGCCACAAAAGCCTATGGTATCAAAGCCCGGCAAGACTACTAAATCCGCATCCAAGCCGAAAGTGGAACCACGTCCATATTATGAGGAAGAGCATCAGGAAGCAGCCCTTGTGGCAGATCCAGTAGTCGAATATATGAGTTCGTCTGATCTAAAGGCCCGAATCGCCAAGGTACAGGCAGACATGACGAAAGCTGCCAAGGCAATGGACTTCATGGAAGCAGCACGACTACGCGACGAGCTACTTGCGCTTAAGGATCTCGCATCGGCAAAAGAAACAGAAAGCCATGTATAAGAAGACCGATTTCCTTCCGACTACAGCGGATGAGATGAAGATGCTTGGCTGGGAACAGGCCGACATCATCATCTTCAGCGGTGACGCATATGTGGACCATCCCTCTTTCGGAGCCGCCGTAATTGGACGCACCCTTCAGAATGCCGGTTACAAAGTCGCTATAGTGCCCCAACCGAACTGGCGTGATGACTTGCGAGATTTCAGGAAACTCGGAAAGCCCCGCCTTTTCTTTGGAGTATCGGCCGGGGCCATGGATTCGATGGTGAACCACTATACAGCCAACCGTCGTCTCAGACATGACGATGCCTACACTCCGGGTGGGAAACACGGAATGCGACCGGACTATCCCACCATTGTATATACCAAAATACTAAAGGAACTCTATCCCGATGTCCCGGTGATAGCCGGAGGTATCGAGGCATCCCTGCGCCGAGTGGCTCATTATGATTACTGGGAAGATCGACTGCGCCCTTCGATACTTGCCGATTCAGGAGCAGATATGATTTCCTATGGCATGGGAGAGAAGACAATGCTTAATCTTGCGGAGAGACTCGACAAGGGAGAGAAAATATCAGAAATAACCGATATTCCTCAGACGGTCTTCTTCACGGATATCAGAAGTGCCACAAAAGATGCTGAAAACTCTATTATCCTCTCAAGTTTCGAGGAATGCCTTGCAGACAAAAGAAAACAGGCGAGAAATTTCAAGCATGTAGAGGAAGAAAGTAACAAATGGAACGGCAAGACCCTCTTTCAGGCTACAGGAGACCGTATGATCCGGATCAACCCCATGTGGCCTCCAATGAGTGAGGGAGAGATTGACGCATCTTTTGATCTTCCTTACACCCGTGTTCCTCATCCACGCTACAAAGGAAAGACTATACCTGCATACGATATGATCCGCCACTCCATATGTATGCATCGTGGATGTTTCGGTGGTTGCGCATTCTGCACTATCTCCGCGCATCAGGGAAAGTTCATTGCTTCCCGAAGCAAGGAGTCAATTTTGAAGGAAGCTAAAAAAGTGACGGAAATGGAAGACTTCAAGGGGTATATATCCGACCTCGGAGGTCCATCTGCCAACATGTACCGTATGGGCGGTAAAAACAAGGAGGCATGTAAGCGCTGTGTCCGACCATCATGTCTTCATCCGAAGCCATGTCCTAACCTTGATACCGACCACTCCCCTCTTACTGATATTTATAGAAGCGTTGACGCGCTGCCGGGTGTAAAAAAATCGTTTGTAGGAAGCGGCGTACGTTATGATCTTGCAATGGCTCCCACGGATTCTCCGGACAAGACTCGGGCGAACGCTGAATATCTGGAAGAATTGATCGCTAACCATGTGAGCGGACGACTGAAAGTGGCCCCAGAGCATACTTCCGACAAAGTGCTCGATTGCATGAGGAAACCTTCATTCAATCTATTCTATGAGTTTAAAAAGATATTTGACAGTGTTAATCGCAAGCATGGTCTTAACCAACAACTAATTCCCTATTTCATATCTTCGCATCCTGCTTGCAGGGAGACAGACATGGCGGAACTGGCTTGTATCACCAAGGGACTTAATTTCCATCTTGAGCAGGTACAGGACTTCACTCCTACTCCCATGACCGTTGCGAGCGAGATATATTATACAGGAATTCACCCCTATACAGGAGAGAAGATCTTCACCGCGACTACCGAAAAAGAAAAGCTTGCGCAGCGACAGTTCTTCTTTTGGTATAAGCCAGATATGAAAGTTCAAATCACCGATGAACTCCGGAGACTACACCGGCCAGACCTAATAACAAAGCTTTATCCCGGATATAAGCCTGCCGGCAGAACTTCATCCAATGACAATAGAAAATACAATAATACAAACAAACCCAATAACAAAAAGACAAGAAAATGAACAAGTCAAGTTTAGCAATGGGCGCACTGATCC
>JAIDSL010000196.1 GCA_029061255.1 Muribaculaceae bacterium | reverse complement strand
ACCATACCTACTTTTGAGTATTTTTAGATTTTCATACCCATTCATAAGGCATTTTAAAGATTTTTTATTTAGAATTAGTCTAAATAATGAGTATTGCCGGGTGATTTTTTCGATTGTAATTTTGCATCCGAAAAAATCACCCGAATATGAAACCATATTTATCAGCAATAGCAGCATTCTCCGCATTACTCATATCTCTCTTACCGGCCCCGGCTTCAGCCGGGGAAAGCACCCTTCCATCCCGTCCGCTTTCCGCCACTCAGGCAGACACAGCCGGCTTCAATAAATTCCGCTTCGGAGGCTACGGCGAGATGGTAGCATCATTCAAAGACTATGGCATCAACCGCTTTGCAGGCACAGCCACAGGAAACACCCGCACTCACCGCAATACTATCGCAATCCCAAGATTCGTGCTTGCTTTCGACTATAAATTCAACCAGAAATGGATACTCGGAGCTGAAATAGAGTTCGAGGCAGGGGGCACCGGCTCAGCCATCGAGCTCGAGAACAGCGAAAACGGTGAATACGAAACCGAGATTGAGAAGGGAGGGGAAGTCGCCCTTGAGCAATTCCACATAACAAGACTCATAATACCACAATTCAATGTAAGAGCAGGCCATATGATAGTGCCCATAGGGCTCACAAATGCCCACCATGAGCCTATCAACTTCTTCGGGACCGTGAGGCCCCAGGCCGAGACTTCCCTTCTCCCCTCCACCTGGCACGAGACCGGCATTCAGTTTTTTGGTTCGTTCGGAAAAAGATTTACACGGTTTGATTATCAGCTCATGATCACTGCCGGTCTCAATGCCAACGGTTTCAACCGCGACGAATGGATCATCGGTGGCAAACAAGGTTTCTTCGAAACCGACAATTTCACATCTCCGGCATACATAGCCCGTGTTGACTACAGCGGAGTCCCCGGGCTCCGGACCGGCGTATCATTCTACTACTGCCGCGACGCAGGTGCCAACTCCGACAAAGAACACACCTACTCCGCCATTGGAAGAATCCCCGTGGCTATAGCCACTTGGGATGCACAATACAAGAACAAGGTAGTGACAGCCCGTGCCAACCTCACCTACGGATATGTAGGGAACTCTGCTGCCCTCAGCGATGCAAACAGGTTGCTATCCAACAAATCTCCCTATAGCCGCCTGATCCCGATTGCCAAAAATGCCCTGAGTTATGGGGCGGAAGCCGGCATAAACATAAAGTCGCTTGTTAAGGGGACTTTCCCGACAATATACCCCTTTGCCAGATATGAATACTACAATCCGCAGTATCGCGGAGATGGCACCAAGACCACGATGGACCACCGCCTCGAAGTGAGCCAATGGCAGGCAGGCCTCAACTGGTTCGCACTCCCAAACCTCGTGGTAAAAGCTGACTACACCACCCGCCAGATCGGCACACAAAGCGTATTCGGCAAAGGCCCCTACAACTCCGAAAACGAATTTTCAATCGGCATCGCCTACATCGGCTGGTTCCTCTCAAAATAAAATTCCCAACCTACAAATGTCTTGTAGGGACGCACGGCTCGTGCGTCCTCCCAAATGATAATCTAATTTAATCTTCGCTTGTTCTTGCGTGTTGATTCGCAATTCCTTAGCGCAGGAACTGCGCTTGTTCTTTGCGAGCTCCGGGCGATGCGTAGCAGCCCGTAATCTTAGCGCGCTTGCCATAACCGCGACGCGAAGCTTCCAGATGTACTGAGACTCTTTGCCTTTGCGCCCTTTGCGTGAGAATTTTAGAGCTTGCGAAAGTTGAGTAATTTAAATATATCTCATATGAAAAAAAAATCCTTACTCGGCATTTCCGCCATCCTCTGCGCAACCGCCATGACCCTAACCGGATGCTCAAAAAATGACGATCCAAAACCGGCTGACAACAACCACGACAACGCCGCCACACTCGACTACAACGAGATGAACGCTGCAAGCTGGGGCAACTACATGCAGCAGGTGGCTATCCTCCTCCAGATGGATGCCAACACCCTTTATGAGGCTTGGACTGCCTCGTATGAAGGTGGCGCTCCATTTGCGACAAGCTTCAAGCAACACAGCGACGGTAATTACTCAAGTGCTCTCAGCTGCATCGAGCAGATAATCGAAGGATGCGCAGACATCGCCAACGAGGTAGGCACAGCCAAGATTGGAGACCCCTATAATCTCTATATATCAGGAGATACGCAGGCCGCCCTTTATTCTGTAGAGTCTTGGTATAGCTGGCACTCCCGCGAAGACTATTCAAACAATATCCTCTCAATCCGCAACTCTTATTATGGATCGCTCGACGGGTCTGTCAGCCCCAAGTCCCTCTCCGCACTCATCGCTGCCGAGAATGCTGAACTCGACACCAATGTCAAAGCTGCGATCGCTAACGCTTCAAACGCAATCCTCGCAATCCCGCAGCCCTTCCGCAATCATATCAACAGTAGCGAGAGCCGCTCTGCAATGACTGCATGCGCCGACCTTGAGGAACTGCTCTCTAAAGATCTCAAGAATGCTGTCAACAAATTGGGCGACGACAGCCGCTATCAAGATATCGTTGACAATTATGTGGATGTAGTGGTAGTTCCTACCTATAAGAGCTTGAAAGAAAGAAACGAAGCTCTTTACCAGACTGTTGTGAAATTCAAGAATTCCCCATCTGATGCAAATTTCGCATCTGCCTGCAACGCCTGGCTTGAGGCGCGCGAACCATGGGAGAAGAGCGAGGCTTTCCTCTTCGGACCGGTAGACGCACTCGGACTTGACCCCAATATGGACAGCTGGCCTCTCGACCAGGACAACATCGTGCAGATCCTCAACTCCGGCAACTACGACAACCTTGACTGGAGCGACGGTGATGACGACGACACAATCGAGGCGGTCCAGTCAGTGCGCGGCTTCCACACTCTCGAATTCCTACTTTTCAAAGACGGACAACCACGCAAGGTGAAGAATTAAAATCCATCATCAAACTATAGTTAAATCATAAAGTATTTGTGCTTTTCAATAATGAATATGTCAGTTTTTTCAAGTGACTGAGAATGTGGAAAGCGATCTCCGAGCGCGTCCAAGCGCGTCCTTCCACTAATCTGACAGAAATGCTCATTTATTTTGTGTCTGGCTATAATCATGCATTATGAATTATGCATTATGAATTATTAAAATTTTTCTGCCTCGCAGGCATGGCGGCTTTTCTGTCTGCCTGCGAGAGCGACGGACTGGATGTACTTGACATCGAGGTTCCTGCCGGCTATGAGCTGTCGGCAGGGACTTCCACGATATTCCTCAACTCATCGGTGGCATACGACAGCGAGGCGCCATGGGTTAAGGGCGACTACCTGACCCGATTCGTGCGCGGAGACCGTCTTTATGATGATGTCCGCACTTCAACCAACGGGCAGGGTGGAGGACTCGGACCCGTATATGCCGGATATTCATGCGGAAGCTGCCACCGCAACGCCGGACGTACACGCCCCGGGGTATGGAACGACAATGGCTCCGGCTCCTATGGTTTCTCGGCTATGCTCGTTTACATCACGCGTAAAAACGGCGCTTTCTTCCGTGATTACGGAAGAGTGCTTCACGACCAGGCCATCTACGGAGTAAAGCCGGAAGGGAAACTGAAAGTAGACTGGAACTATCAGCAGTTCTCATTCCCTGATGGCGATACATACGAACTTGCATATCCATCATACACCATCACCGACTGGTATGCCGACGAGATTGCGCCTGAGGATCTATTCTGCACAGTGAGAATACCATTGCGCCACGTAGGCATGGGGCAGCTTATGGCTCTCGACCGAAATGAGATAGAGCAACTCGCCGCCAAAAGCAACTATCCCGAATGGGGCATCAGCGGACGCTGCAACTACATCAGCGAACGCGGTGTGACCAGCCTCGGCATATCAGGCAACAAGGCACAACATGCCGACCTCACAGTAGAACTCGGATTCTCAAGCGATATGGGCGTGACAAACAGCCGCTATCCTGAAGAGATATGCGAGGGACAGATCCAGATGAATCAAGGATCGATGATGGGTCTATCCTACGACCAGCTCGACATTTCGACGGAAGACATGGAAAACGTTGACCTCTACATGCAGTCGCTCGGAGTTCCGGCACGCCGCAATGTGAACGACCCTGACGTGAAGAGAGGTGAGGCTCTCTTCTTCGAGGCGGGATGCCATCTATGCCACGTGACAACTCTCCATACTCGCCCACGCGGCTCTACACTGCTCGCCGGAACCCAACTTCCTTGGCTTGGAAACCAGACCATTCACCCATATAGCGACTTCCTGCTGCACGACATGGGCTCCGAGATAATGGGAGTCGGCCTCAATGACAACTATGTCTCCGGGCTGGCACGCGGCAACGAATGGCGCACCACTCCCCTTTGGGGAGTCGGTCTGCAAGAGAAGGTCAACGGACACACTTGCTTCCTCCACGACGGACGCGCACGCAACTTCACCGAAGCCATTATGTGGCACGGCGGCGAAGGAGAGGCCTCCAAAAACATCTTCAGAAAAATGCCCCGCAAAGACCGCGACACCCTGATAAAATTCCTCCAATCCCTATAATATGGAAAGCAGGCCTTCCGACCTGCGCCCCCGACAACCCAATATTATGGAAAGCAGGCCTTCCGGCCTGCGGCCCCCGACAACCCAAAATACAATGAAAAAAATAATTCTCCCAGCCCTACTCGCCCTACTATTCACCCCTCTCGCACACGCCCAATACGACACTGATACCGAAAACGGCGTAGTCTCACTCGCTGACCACCGTGGCTTCACATTCACCACGAAGAAGGGAGATTTCCTCTTCAAGCCATATCTCTTAGTGCAGACCACCGCCAACTACAATTATTATGACGACGCAGGCCTTGACCCTGCCTACAACCAAGACAATGTGGCGAATTCCGGTTTCGGAATCCCTTATGCAGTGCTTGGTTTCACGGGAAAGGCATTCAATATCGTGACCTTCAACCTCTCCATCAACGCTGCGGCATCCGGCGGCGGTCTTCTGCAGCAGGCATGGGCCGATGTCAGGCCATCTGATGAGTTCGGCGTACGTATAGGTAAATTCAAGACTCCCTTCTCTCATGCATATCTCACCACTCTTGGCGAGACACTCTTTCCCGTGCTTCCGACATCCCTCACAGCTTCGGTGATTCTCCCATATTCCCTCAATGCTGTAACCCCGCATATCGGCACAGGATTCGACCTCGGAGTGGAAGTGCACGGTATGGTGAAGGATAAGTTTGGATATCAGGTAGGTCTTTTCAACGGTACCGGGGCAAGCGTCAACACCGCCACAAAGACCATCAGCGACGACTGGCATATTCCATCCCTTCTCTATGCTGCCCGACTCACCTACCAGCCCTTCGGTGTGATGCCGGCATCACAGGGCGACCCGCGACGGCTCAACAGCAATAAGATGCTTCTTGGTGTATCCGGCTCTCTTAATGTGGAGAGCGAGAATGAGAGCACCAACGATTTCCGCCTCGGTCTTGAATGGTCTTGGATCAAAAACCGTTGGTATTTCGGGGCTGAATTCTACTATATGAACGTAGGGTTCACCAAGCGACAGAAGATCGACACTTCCTACAACTACTTCGGAGGATACGGACAAGCAGGATATTTCCTGACAAACAAACTGCAGGGATGCCTTCGCTACGACTTCTTCGAACGCAACTCCACCAAGAAGGGAGGATTTCTCAACATGCCGGCGATTGGAGCCAACTATTTTATCGACAGCATCAACCTGAAGCTTCAGGCCATGTATCAATATACCGGACGCACTGGCCACGCCCGGCAAATGGACCGCGATGAAGATAACCTCGGGCTTGCCACAAGCTCAGTAACCATAATGGCCCAATACTCCTTCTAATCCGCCAATAAGCCTTATCCAACTTCGTGCGCGTCCCCGCGCGTCCTTCCCCTTACTTTTCCCGATAAGGCTGAAATGCACATTTACTTTATGTCCGACCTATAAATTATGAATCTTTATGAAATTCTATAATTACATTATCTTGGCATCTGCCATTTTAGGCTCCCTCTCATCTTGCGACGAAGGCCGTATCTACAACGACGACACTGTTCAGACAGAAGAAGGAGGCGCAGCCCACTTTTCCGGCTCAGTGACAGGTGCAGACACCTGGAGTCAAGGCTACACACTCGCTTTAGCAGGGTTTGAAGACGGAAATGACTATGCCTTGATAAGCAAAAATATTGATGTCTCGGCAAGTAATGGGGAATGCGATGTGACGCTCTCCGGCATTCCGGCAGACGTGACCACTATCGAGCTTTGTGCCATCGATCGCCTGCGCCGTCGTGTAGCCACCTTCCTATCTGCCGACTACAACACGCAGGCGACTTTGCAGATAAGTGCCGAAATGGTGGACATGTCTATGTCAGGAGCAATCCAGACAGAAATATTCAACACCACTTGTGTGCAATGCCACGGAGGCAACGGACACGCTGCAGCAGGTCTCGAACTGCTTGCTGGCGACAGCTTTGCAAACCTCATCTCCATCCCATCCCGTAAAATGCCCGGTATCGACAGAGTAAAACCCGGGAAAAGCGCCGAAAGCGAGCTTTTCCTGATTCTTGACACAGACGTTTCGGCTGATTGGAATTATGACCATTCAGTGGAAGTGGTGCGCCAGGAGAAACTCGACCTCATCCGCAACTGGATCGATAATCTATAATCCCCTTTTTCGCGCTACGCATTACGCGCTACGCATCACGCACCACGCGCTACGCACCACGCACTACGCGCTACGCAAAACGCAAATTATTTGCGTATCTCAATTAAAATGGTTATTTTTGTGAAGAATTACACAAAATGAAATATCTAAATTTCAAATACGATGATGCTGAGGCAGTTGTGGCTGTTTTCGATGAAGGTCGGAAACAGGCGCATGCCTATATTGCACCCTCCTCTTCATCTGCCGATGCCTCATTCCAGATAATGGCACTCAACGCTGCTTCCCAAAGGCTGGCAGATGAAATCGGTCTCAGGCCCGTATTCAAACGCTATCTCCTGAGCGACCCTGCCAACCAGACCCACTATCTTCCGCAAGAGGAAAACTGCGCTTCCGCAGTGTTAGGACAGTCGCCTCTCAACGGGACAAAAGCATCCCTGCTCATACTCCTTGAGGAAAATGCTGATTTCAACCCATACGAAGGGGGGCTTTGGGAAGACTCCAAAGGCCGCATATGGGTAGGAGACAGCAATGACATTGCGACGGGCGACTCCCTGACAATGACTGTGGCTTATCTGGAGCGTCTATCCCGCATGCTTGCACAACGCGGTGCATCACTTAAAGACAATTGCCTGCGGACATGGTTTTTCGTACGTGATATCGACAACAACTACAAAGGAGTGGTGCAGGGCCGCAACAGTGTCTTCGCACGTGAGGGTCTTACATCCGACACTCATTTCATAGCGTCAACCGGCATCGAAGGACAGGCTGCCGAACCCTCCCGCCTCGTGGCTTTCAACGCTTTTGCCGACACACGGATTAAGGCATCTCAAATCAAATATCTTTACGGCAAGACCCACCTCAATCCGACATACGAATACGGCGTGGCGTTCGAACGCGCTACCGCTGTAGACTATGCCGACCGCCGCCACGTCTATATATCAGGCACAGCGAGCATCGACAACAAAGGCCGGATAGTGGCTCCCGGCGATGTTAAGGCACAGACAGACAGGATGCTCGAGAATATCGGGGTGCTCTTGGCCGAAGGGGATTGCGGGTGGGAAGATGTAGCCCATATGACGGTCTATATACGCGATATAGCCGACCACACACTCGTAAGCCGGATTATGCAAGATCGCTTCCCTGACATTCCCAAATCGATTGTGCTCGCTCCGGTATGTCGTCCGGGTTGGCTAATAGAAACTGAATGTATGGCCATAAAAAAGGCTGACAATCCCGAATATGCGCCCTACTGAGATTATAGTGTTTGTCTCGGCTGTAGTCATTTCTCTGCTTATAGGACTCTCTTCCCTTTTGCCTGCGGAAATATATTCTTCAGCTATATGGCATATCCTTTGGATAGCAATAGCTGTGGCGCTTATATTTGGTCTGGTCATTATTGTTCGCAAAACGCGCAACGCAAAACGCGCAACTTCAATGGGGCGTCTCCGGCATAATGGTCCTGCTCTCATAATGCATATTGCATTCTTGTTCATGATAGCAGGGGGCTTCTGCACTTCTCTCTTCTCCCGCCGTGGGACGCTCCATCTTTTTCCCTCACAGACTTCCGACTGCTTCATTTCGCCTGCCGGGAAGGTGGGAAAACTGCCATCTGCGGTCACCCTCCTTTCGTTTGCCCCGGAATATTATCCCGGAATGAATTTTCCCAAGGATTTCAAGTCTGAGCTTAAGACCGACTCAGGTGATACAATCCACATTTCTATGAATCACATCGGTCGCCTTGGGAACTATCGTTTATATCAGACCTCATATGACGACCAAGGGGGCACAGTGCTGACAGTGACATATGATCCTGCCGGTATCGCCGTGACGTATACCGGCTTCTTTCTATTTGCGGTCGGAGGATTAGCTTGGCTGTTGAGATTAGCAGGAAGAGCTCGAAAGAGCATAAAGAAATCTGCTCCACTTATTCTGCTATGTTTCATATCTGCCGGTTCGGGCAACGCCTATGCTGTCCCGGTGGTTGATACAAGAACGACCGACTCCTTGGCAACACATCAGGTTCTATTCAACGGCGAGACAGTGTCGTTTGCCGCCTTTGCTGACAGGCTCACTTATAAGCTCACCGGAAGAGGGAGTGTTGGAGGACTCTCGCCTGAGGCATTCGTGGCATCGTTAATAAAGTATCAGGAGGAATGGAGCAAAGTGCCATTCCTCAAAATAAAAAGTAAAGGCTTAAGAGAAGCCCTTGCTGTTGATGGAAAGTATGCATCGGTCGATGATCTTTACGATGATCAAGGAGGATATATACTTTCCGATTTATATGAAGGTGGAGCAGGACCCATCGACAAGGATATCCTCGCGCTTGATGAAAAGATTGCGCTGCTCATTGATCTTTGGGATGCGAAACTGTTCACTCCTCTCCCGGCGGATTCTGAAAGACTCCGGTCAAATTTTTCGATTAAAGCGGAGATTTTTTATTACAAGATCAATCCTGTAAGAGTGCTTTTCATATGTTCGATACTGACTGTAGCGTTCATTCTGTTGATGCAGATATTGAAAAAAAACGTCCGTTTTTTCCCAATAATCGCATTGTTGGGATTTGCCGGAATTTTAGCTTTTGCGTGGCTTTGGTATATTTCCGGGAGGGTTCCTTTGTCGGCGACCCCCGACATCATGCAATTTGTCGGGATATGCATGATCCTGCTGACAGGAGTTGCTGCATGGCATAAGGAGGCCCCGCTTCTCTTGGCCCTTGGCATGGCAAGTGCCTCGTTCCTTCTCCTTGTGGCAATGTTAGGAATGAAAGATCCTGTCCTGAGTCCCGTAATGCCCGTTCTTGCATCCCCTTGGCTTTCGGTTCACGTATCGCTCGTGATGCTGTCATATGCCGTGCTTGGATTCACGCTTCCTGTTGCTGTCACCGCACTCATGGTGTCCTCCCAACGGGACAGGCTCATAAATCTGTCAATGTCACTTCTTGCTCCCGGCATCTTTCTGCTTGGGCTTGGCATTATCACAGGGGCAATGTGGGCAAATGTCTCCTGGGGACGTTATTGGGCTTGGGATCCAAAGGAGACATGGTCGCTCGTCACCCTGCTCCTCTACTCAATCCCCTTGCATAAATATTTCAAGATGCAGAAACTCCCGAAATTCTGCAGCATATATCTCATCCTCGCCTTCTCATCCATAATAATGACTTACTTCGGGGTCAACCTCCTCCCCTCCCTCCACGCCTACAACTGACAGACACATGGCTACTCAACTACATGATTTTCTCGGTCACGAAATGCTCCTCATTGCCGATGGAGATGCTCTTAAACAATGCAAATGGACATTGTCCGGCTCAGACCTCACTATCAACCCATCTTCCGGACAAGGAGATGGAATCATAGATAAGACCATATCACAGATTTCGGAATATTTAGATGGCAAACGCCTGGATTTCAGTGTTCCTTTACGTATAGCAAGCTCGGAGTTCCGGATGAAGGTCTGGAATGAGATGCGCAAGATTCCATACGGAGAGACAATTACCTACAAAGAACTGGCACGCCGTATCGGCTCCCCTAATGCGTGCCGTGCTGTAGCGAATGCCTGCGGAGCCAACCCCTTCCCGATCCTTATTCCGTGCCACCGCGTAGTAGCATCAGGAGGCAAACCGGGAGGATATACCGGTGGGCTTGACATAAAAGAGGCTCTACTTGGGATTGAAAAACAAAACTACCGCCAACGACGTTGTATTAGTGAAAAAAAGTCATGATTAACCATTAAAATAATTTCACTATGAGCTTCATTTGGTATATTCTTATCGGCATTGCATCCGGCGCTGTAGCCGGTAAACTCATGCGCGGTGGTGGCTTCGGCTGGATAGTTAATCTCATCGTAGGCATCATCGGCGGCGTCCTCGGCGGCTGGGTCTTCGGCCTCCTCGGCATCACAACGACCGGAATCATCGGCAACCTCATCACCTCCGTAGTAGGCGCCATCCTCCTCCTTTGGATCACCGGCCTCCTCTCCCGCTCCACCCACCACTAATTTACTGATTCTATGTTATAAGAGGGTGTTGCAGATCTATATTCTCCGCCTCTTGTAGGGACGCACGGCTCGTGCGTCCTTTTTTATATAGTTATTGAGGATGCAGATGTGGCAACGAAACCTAAATTCTATAATAATTTTATCTTCAGGGTAGCAGAAATGTCGTTGGGACGTTTTGATTTCGGAAGCGTCACAAGCAGTCCATCAGGCGTTGAGCGATAAGACAGAGACTTTCCTCCTAACAATTTTACACTTTTAATAGCAGTATCCTTTATTGACCTTATCAACACCCGGTCATCCTCCGGCCATTCCATTATATGGGCGTAAAGATAGCCATCTTTCGTTGTGAAACGTATGTCTTCGGATGTATAGGGAGTGGTTCTGCCTTCATTAAAGCCGGGACCGTCAAGAGGCTTTGATTCCAATGTAGAAGGGCCTTCTCCATACGTTTTCTCCCAAGGTCTTGTCTCGAATATACCTTCACCGTTTATGTCAAGCCATGCCTTTATTTCCGACAAAATCTTCTCCTCTTTCTCATCGATAGTTCCATCGCCACGAACCGGCACACTCAGTAGCATATTGCCATTCTTGCTCACTATATCGACAAGCATGGAAATGACAGTCTTTGCAGATTTATACCTGTTATCATTATAGACTCCACGGTCATAATGCCAATTTCCAAGGCAAGTGCACGTCTGCCATGGCTGGTCGAGAGGTTTGTCAAGCACACCCTTCTCAACATCCCACACCAATGCCTTCTGCATCTCGGGAGTAAGTTTTTTTGCAAACACAACTCCGTTGAGTTCTCCACCGTTGAGTTCTGAATTACGGTTATAATAATGCGCTATGACATCAAGTCCTGTACTGTCAATAGGCCAGGTTGCCCATAGCCATAAAGTAGCGCGCTCCTGTCTTCTTATACAGTTCCATCAGTTTGTCCGGATCCCATGCCGGTGCCTTCCATTCATTCATTATCTCCATGAACCCTTCTTCAGTAGGATGGCCGTAATTCTCAAGATGGTGGGAATAGGCATAACCTCCCTGCTCATACATACCCCGTGCATACCAGTCACCCGCTTCCGGCTGACACTGCGGCCCCCAGTGAGCCCAGATTCCAAACTTGGCATCGCGAAACCAATCAGGGGTCTCTCGCTGAGATAGTGATTCCCACGAGGCTTCATACTGTCCCTTGGCGGATGGTATCCGCTCGGCATCGGCCATAAGAGGTGCTGTAACTACAATGGCAGAGAGCAATAGAGAATTCACATTCGAAATAACAACTTTCATATTTATGAGTCTTTTAAAATTCAAGAAAAACGCACTGAGGCCCGGAACCTAATACTTTCTAACCTTATTCAAAAAACTAAAAATGGCCTCAGTGCAACTACAGATAGAACCTGAAACATCTTTTTACCTAAGAACCAATAAGTAATCCAGATATTACGTTGGCTTGTCCGAACCATTCACCTGCTTGGCGAATTCATTGGGCATAATATTGAACTGCTTGAAGAACATCTTGGTGAAATAAGACTGTGAACTTATACCTATC
>JAIDSL010000195.1 GCA_029061255.1 Muribaculaceae bacterium | reverse complement strand
CTTTTATTGTCCTTTTTTTCCTTTTTATGGATATTTCCTTATCAAAATTAATTTTTATTTGTTGTAGCAATTAGAATCATTTTTTCAGTCGGCAATCAGTCGGCAAGATTTGCAAATAGATTTTCTACAGGCAAGACAGATTCCACATAACAATATACACACTATAATCATATGAAAAAAAATCTTACTAAAATCGCGGCATGTTCGCTGTTAATTTCAAGCATTGGAGTGGCCGCGACTTCATGCAAGGGAGACGGTGCCTCCCAGCAGCCTCAGACTGCCCCCACATTGGCGACCCTGAAAGTGACAGAAACGGATGCTGATCTCAACACCAACTATCCCGCTACCCTTCATGGAAAGAACGATGTAGAAATTCGTCCGCAAATCTCCGGATTCCTCACCAAGGTGCATGTGCAGGAAGGACAAAAAGTGGCAGCCGGCCAACTTCTCTTCACAATCGACCAGGTACAGCTTCAAGCTGCTGTAGATGCAGCCAAGGCCGCAGTGGCGGTTGCACAAGCAAGCGTAAACACAGCGCAGACTAACGCTGACAACAATAAGATACTCCTTGACAAAAATATTATCTCCGCCCCTGCATATCAGACAAGCGTAGACCAACTCAATGCAGCCAAAGCACAACTTGGACAGGCACAAGCAAACCTCACTTCGGCACAGAAAAATCTGTCTTATACACTTGTAAAAGCTCCGGTTGCAGGCGTCGTCGGCACAATCGACAATAAGGAAGGAGCCCTCGTGTCGCCATCTACTCTTCTCACTATTCTTTCAGACAACGGCCAGATGGAGGCATACTTCTCAATGACAGAAAAAGAGATTCTTGCACTTACTGACAATGGCCGAAAGAATATGAAACAGGTGCTCGACTCGCTGCCCGGAGTTGAGTTAAAACTTGCAAATGGAGAAATCTACAGCCAGCCGGGACGCATCGTATCTATTTCCGGAGTGCTTGACCCATCTACGGGCAGCGCCACTGTAAAGGCTGCATTCCCGAACCCCGATGGTATGCTTAGAAGCGGCAACACCGGACAGGTATTGCTGCCTCAGATCAACAGAGGAGTCATCACAATTCCACAAAAGGCCACTTTCGAAATCCAGGACATGAAGTTCGTATATGTTGTAGGCGACAGTTCAAAGGTGCATCAGTCTCCTATCCTCATCGATTCCAAGAATGATGGTGTCAACTATATAGTGACCAAAGGTCTTAATCCCGGCGACGTGATAGTAATAGAAGGTGTCGGCTCCACTGTGAAAGACGGCATGGTCATCTCTCCCAAGAACTAATCGGACGACTATAGCATAATAAAGAAATGAAACTCGACAGATTTATTAATAAACCGGTGCTTTCGACGGTGATATCTATCTTCATCGTCATCTTCGGTATCCTTGGCCTTACCAGCCTTGCGATAGAGCAGTATCCGGATATTGCGCCACCGACTATTTCGGTGAGCACTTCCTATACAGGAGCTTCGGCACAGGCCGTGCTCAACTCTGTGATTGCGCCACTTGAGGAGCAAATAAACGGAGCCGAAAACATGGACTACATGGTGTCTTCGGCATCCAACAACGGATCGGCAACAATACAGGTCTACTTCAAACAGGGAATGGATCCTGACATGGCGGCAGTTGACGTTCAGAACCGTGTGGCCAAGGCAGCGGCATTCCTTCCTGCCGAGGTGAACCAAGTGGGTGTCATCACCCAGAAGCGTCAGAGCTCAATGCTGATGGTAATGTCGCTCTTCGATGAGACAGACACCTATACAAGCCAGTTTATCGACAACTACATGTCAATAAACATCATCCCGGAAATCAAGCGTGTATCCGGTGTTGGTGAGGCTATGGCATTTGGTGCTGACTACTCCATGCGTATATGGCTCAAACCGGATGTGATGGCACAGTATGGTCTTATGCCGTCTGATGTGACCGCAGCCCTCGCCGAACAGAATATCGAGGCTGCTCCCGGTAGCTTCGGCGACCAGGGCAACCAGACATTCCAATATACCATGCGCTACAAAGGACGCCTTCAGGAGGAGTCTGAATTTGAGGATATCGTGATCCGCGCTACAAAAGATGGTGAGATTCTTCGCCTTGGCGATGTGGCGAAAGTGGAACTGGGCAAGCTCAGCTATGGCTTCGCTAACCGCGACAACGGACACATTGGTTCAGCCGCAATCATCTTCCAGTCGGCAGGTTCTAATGCCACGGAAGTAATCAAGAATATTGAAAAGCTCCAAGACCGTGCCCGAAAGGACCTTCCGAAGGGATTGGTTATAGAGACCACCATGAGTGTCAACGACTTCCTCTTCGCTTCTATCCATGAGGTTGTGAAGACACTTATCGAGGCATTTATCCTTGTGTTTATTGTGGTGTTTATATTCCTGCAGGATTTCCGATCTACACTTATCCCTATGATCGCCATCCCTGTGGCACTTATCGGTACGTTCTTCCTCCTTTACATATTTGGATTCACCATCAACCTTCTGACCCTTTCAGCTCTTGTGCTTGCGATTGCGATTGTGGTCGATGATGCGATAGTCGTGGTGGAGGCTGTGCATGCGAAGCTCGACCAGGGCTATAAGTCGGCACGTAAGGCCTCCATCGACGCAATGAGTGAGATTGGATCGGCGCTTGTATCAATCACCCTTGTGATGATGCTCGTGTTTATTCCGGTGTCTTTCCTTGGCGGAACTTCAGGTATTTTCTATCGTCAGTTTGGTCTGACGATGGCTATGGCAATCGGTCTTTCAGCCGTAAACGCCCTTACCCTCTCCCCTGCCCTATGTGCCCTCTTCCTTAAGCCTCACAAAGTGGAAGAAGGAGATGAAGATCCTCTCGGAGGTTATGACGTGGAAAGCAAGAAAAAGGCAAAGAAAGAGAAGATGAATTTCCTGCAGAGATTCTTCTACTGGTTTAATGTCACTTTCGATGCCCTTCTCTCAAAATACAAGAAGGCCACCACATGGTTTATCAATCATAAAATCGTGTCGTTCGCTACAGTGGCTGCCGCCATAGGCGTTCTGGTATGGCTTATGAACATCACTCCTACAGGTCTGGTGCCTACTGAGGATACCGGAACAATTATGGGTGCCGTGACTATGCCTCCGGCTACATCTCAGGAACGCACACAGGCTGTGATGGACGAGATGGACTCCATCGTCGGTTCTATCCCGGAGGTGAAGAGCCGTACTGCCATCACCGGTTACTCATTCATTGGCGGTCAGGGCAACACCTATGGATCATTCATCATCAAGCTTAAGCCATGGGACGAGCGTAAGAAACCGGGTCAGTCCGCATCCGGAGTACTCCAGCAGCTCTACGCGAAGAGCGCCATGATAAAAGACGCCAACATAATGTTCTTCCAGCCTCCTATGATCTCCGGATATTCGGCAACCAACGGTTTCGAGCTCAAGCTCGAGGACAAGACAGGCGGATCACTAGACAAATTCTTCTCCATCTACCAGGAATTCATCGGAGTGCTCAATGCACAGCCTGAGATCCAGATGGCGTACTCCACCTTCAACCCGACCTTCCCGCAGTATCTCGTCGAGATAGATGTGCCGAAGGTGAAGCAGGCAGGCCTGACCCAGAGCGCGATCCTCTCGACCCTGCAGGGCTACTACGGAGGTATGTATATCTCCAACTTCAACTCCTACGGCAAACTCTACCGCGTGATGATGCAGGCCTCCCCCGACGCCCGCGTCAGCCCCGAGACACTGAAGCAGATCAAGGTGCGCAACGGCAACGAGATGGCTCCGATCGACAACTTCGTCAGCCTGAAGCGTATCTACGGACCGGACATCATCAACCGTTTCAATATGTTCACCTCCATCCAGGTGACGGGCACTCCGGCAGCCGGATACTCATCCGGCCAGGCACTGCAGGCGATCGAACGGGTGGCACAGGAGACCCTACCGCAAGGCTATGACTTCGAATATTCAGGTATGAGCCGTGAAGAGGCTTCAGGAAGCAGCGGAGGCACAGGTATGATCTTCATACTGATTCTTATGTTTGTCTACCTTATCCTCTCAGCTCAGTATGAAAGCTACCTTCTGCCTTGGGCTGTAATCCTTTCAGTGCCTTTCGGCCTTATGGGTACGTTCATATTTGCCCACTTCCGTGATATAGCCAACAACATCTATCTTCAGATTGCGCTGATCATGCTTATTGGTCTTTTGGCAAAGAACGCCATCCTCATTGTGGAGTATGCCCTTGACCGTCGACGCACAGGCATGAGTATAGTGAAGGCTGCAATCCAGGGTGCTGAAGCACGTCTGCGACCGATCCTTATGACTTCACTCGCACTTATCATCGGTCTTCTCCCGCTGATGTATGCCACCGGAGCAGGAGCAAACGGTAACCAGGCACTCGGAACGGGTGCTGTGGGCGGTATGCTCATCGGTATGATTCTCCAGGTGCTTGTGGTGCCTGCACTCTTCGTGGCATTCCAAACTCTACAGGAGAAATTCACTCCTCAGAAATGGAGCGACAAAGACAACCGCAAGATCAAGAGCGAGCTTGAACAGTACTCCCTTAACAGAGATTAAAGCCATGAACAAAATTATAAAGATCACATGCATGTCGGCACTTGCCCTCACGATGAGCAGCTGCCACATCTACAATAAATATGAACTGCCACAAGACAATGCTGTGGCAGCCGACTACCGTCAGGCCGTGGAGAACCAAGACTCCACCGGCCTGGCATACATGGGCTGGAGAGAAATTTTCAAAGACCCATTGCTACAAGGATATATAGAGCAAGCACTCGCCAACAACACCAGCCTTGACAATGCCCGCCTGAATGTAGAGATGGCTAAGGCGCAGCTCCAAGGGGCAAAGCTATCCTATCTCCCTTCGCTTGCTTTCACGCCTAATGGAGGCACTGCATCCTACGGCGGAAGCCATATGAACTGGAGTTATACGCTTCCTTTAGCCGCTAATTGGGAAATTGATGCTTTCGGAAAGATCCTGAATCGTAAGCGTGGAGCTAAGGCAAGCCTTGAGCAGACTCAGGCTTACGAACAGGCTGTAAGATCGCAGATAGTGACCGGAGTCGCATCCACCTACTATTCTCTCGTACTCCTGCATCAGCAGCTCGATCTCTCGAAGAGAACTGCCGACATCTGGAAAGACCAGGTGGCTACCATGGAGCAACTGAAGCAGGCCGGAAGCACAACCGAAGCCGCTGTGGTGCAGAGCCGCGCCAACTACTACAGTATCCTTGCATCGATTCCAGACCTTGAGCAGTCGATCACTACCGTCAACAATTCTCTGTCGGTGCTCCTCAATACATATCCAAAAGATTGGGAAGTTAGCACAAACCTTGACGTGGAGCTTCCATCCGAAGCCGTGAATGGAGTCCCCATGAGCTATCTTGCCACTCGTCCCGACGTGGCTGCAGCTGAAAGAGGATTGGCTACCGCTTACTACGCAGTGAGCTCAGCCCATGCCAACTTCTATCCTTCGATTGCCATTTCGGCTCAAGGTGGCTTCACCAATCTTCTTGGATCAATGATAGCTAACCCTGGCAAATGGTTTATCCAGCTTGCCGGCTCTCTGACTGCTCCAATCTTCTCCCGAGGACAGAACATAGCACAGCTTAAAGTGGCTAAAGCCCAGCAAGAGCAGGCTATCAACAACTTCGAGAATGCCGTAATGTCGGCGGCTGCTGACGTCAGCGATGCTCTTGTGAAAATAAACAAAAGTACCGAAAAGAAGCGCCTTGTTGACTTGCAAGTGAAGGAGCTTGAAAAGTCGGTAGAGTATACCAATGAGCTCTTCATACTTAATCATCAGACCAGTTATCTTGAGGTCCTGACTGCAAGAAGCAGCCTATTGCAGGCGCAGCTTGCAAGCCTCAGCAGCTGGCATGCCCGCACTTCAGCCCTCATCAGCCTCTATCAGGCCGTAGGCGGAGGAAGATGAAAATAGAAGCCTTTGGGCTTCTATTTTCAAAGTATGAGGTATGAAGTATAAAGTATAAAAAGTGAAGTATTTAGCGGGAATAGTGAATCTTAAAATCTAAAACTAAACCAACATGAATAATATATCACCTTTGGCATTCGTGCATCCGGAAGCAAAACTGGGCGACAATATCACTGTCGGGGCATTTGTATATGTAGACCGTAATGTGGAAATCGGCGACAACTGCTTCATTCACTCCCACTCCAGCATCCTTTCAGGAGCCAGAATCGGCAAGAACAACCGTATCTATGAGGGATGCATCATTGCTGCCACCCCTCAGGATTTCCGATGGAAGGGCGAGGAATCGTATGTAGTGATAGGCGACGACAATCGAATCCGTGAGCAAGTGATCATCAACAGAAGCATCCATGAAGGGAAGGCCACGACCGTAGGGAACGGCTCCTGCATCATGGCGCAATCGCATATTGGCCACGATACATCTATCGGCAACAAATGCGTGCTCGGAAACGGAGTCAAGATTGCCGGTGACTGCAAGATCGGCGACTGCTGTATTTTCTCATCAGGTGCGCTTGTGCATGAAGGCTATGAGGTTGGCGACTATGTACTTGTGAAGGGTGGATGCCGTGTGACCGGCAACGTGCCTCCTTACGTTGTCATGGCCCACAACCCCATTTCATACTTCGGGGTAAATTCATTCATTTTGGGCCGTGCCGGCTTCGCTGACGAAAAGATCGATGATATTGCCAAATGCTACCGCCATATCTATCAATCGCATATCGCCCTTCATAATGCATACAAACGTATTAAGGAAGACGTAGACGATGGAAAGGAACGTGAGAATATCCTTTCATTCCTGAAGCGACACAACAACGACATTGCTGCCAAGCAGAATTTTGAAGATTTAGAATGAAAATTACGGGGATTTTTAATCCCCGTTTTATTTTTCATATAAAAAATTTGCACACTAAAGCAATTTTGACTAACTTTGAAGACTTAAATTCAAACAACGACAACGAATCATGGAAATAGATGGTAAAATAATCCTCGACCTTGGCATGCAGTCAGGCATATCAAAAGCCGGAAACCAATGGAAGAAAAAGGAATGGGTGCTTGAGACATTTGGCCAGTATCCAAGGAAAGTGAAATTTCACGTATTCGGCGACAAAGCCGATACAATGGGGCTTGAAGTAGGCAACTCCTATACTCTTTCAGTCGACCTCGAAAGCCGTGAATTCAATGAACGTTGGTATACCGATGTCAGCTGCTACGCCGCAAGGCCTTATGCACCGGCAGGGATGGCTCCACAGGGTGGCTACCCACAGCAACCTTACGGACAGCAGCCTTATGGGCAGCAACCCTACGGTCAGCAACCTTATGCTCCTCAACAGCCATACGCTCCACAGCAACCATATGCTCCGCAAGCTGCTCCCCAGGGTGCTCCCGCACCATTTGGAGGCGATGCCTTCCCCCCTGCCCCAACTCCTGGAGGCTATGATGGCGGTGACTCCACAGATGACCTGCCATTCTAATTGAAAATGCGCATCTGCCAACGGTGCATAATAACTAAAATAACAAAAAAGGCGAAAAAATAGGTTTTTTCGCCTTTTTTTTGTAACTTTGGGGCGAGAATACTGTCTAAAGCTAAAAATGACAATAATAACAATTTCAAACATATGATTAAGAAACTTTTACTTTCTGCATCTATATTAGCAGCAGCCCTCACTGCAGACGCTGCCCTGCCGCAGGTGCAGCTACGCGACATGCACGGTAATTCAGTAGACACTTCTACTCTCAACAACGATGGAAAGCCTTTCGTAATTGACTTTTGGGCCACTTGGTGCAAGCCTTGTGTACGCGAGTTGAAAGCTATTGCCGATGTCTATGATGAATGGGTTGAGGAAACCGGAGTAAAGGTGTATGCAGTAAGCCTTGACGAAGCGCAGAATGAGCAGCGCGTAAAGCCTTTTGTTGAAAACAAAGGTTGGGAGTATGAAGTGCTCCTTGATCCTAACGGTGACTTCAAGCGCCAGCTTGGAGTGAGCGATCCTCCACATGTATTTGTAGTGGACGGCGAAGGAAATATCGTGTGGAATCATCAGGGATACGTTGACGGCGCAGAAGAGGAAATCATCGAGGCCGTGAAAAAAGCAATGAAATAATCAGAGAGCATGAGAAAGACACTCTTGACACTCTCAGCCCTTCTCATATCCTCCTGGGCTTATGCGCAGGAGGATTTTTCAAGTTGGCTGAAGAAAGTTCGTGCTACAGGATCAGTACAAACTGAATTCTTAGTGCCTTACAACTTCAAGGGGGAAAAAACCGGGGAGTACGAAAAAGATGTGCTCAATAACACCTATTTTGATTTCACAGTAAATGCTCCATACATATCAGTGGGAGCAAGATTCCAATGGGCAAAATGGCCGCTTCCGGGCTACGACAAAGGGTTTGGTGGCTGGGGTGTACCATACATCTGGGCAACCGGCGGCTATAAATGCTGGCAGGTGACCGTTGGTGACTTTTATGAGCAATTCGGCTCCGGACTTATACTTAGAACTTATCAGGAGCGATCTCTTGGCGTAGATAATGCAATTCGCGGCGGAAGAATCAAGGTGAATCCGGCTCCCGGTGTTCACTTGACGGCTCTTGGAGGAAAACAGCGACGCTATTGGGAGTGGAACTCATCTTGGCTCTGGGGCGCAGATGCCGAATGGAGTTTAAATGAGACTTTCAAAGATAAGTTTAAGCGAAACACCGGTCTTACCCTTGGCTTTTCATATGTCGGGAAGCATGATAAGGATGAGGATATAAAAGTGACTCCTTCAGGAAGTCTTTTGCCGAATCCGGAACCGGGCTACAACTACTATCTTAATTTCCCAAAGAATATTGCCGCCTTCGACGGAAGAGTGAAGGTAAGGGCCAACGACTTCAATTTCCTTCTGGAGTACGCTACAAAGAACAATGACCCTAACTCGCTCAACAACTTCACATATCGCCGCGGGCAAGCAGTACTTCTTTCCGGCACTTACTCCAAAAGTGGATTCTCTGCCCTGTTGCAGGCAAAAAGAAGCGACAACATGGACTTCCGGTCGAAAAGAGTGATTGATGCGGAATATTTGCTTAGCTCGACAGTCAACCATCTGCCGGCTTTCACTTTGACCCAAACCTATGCGCTTGCAGCCATGTACCCTTATGCGACTCAAGCCGACGGCGAATGGGCATTTCAGGCAGACTTAAGATATCTCTTCAAGAAAAAGACCCCACTCGGAGGCAAATACGGCACTAACGTGCGCCTGAGTGCAAGCTACATATCCGGTCTCGACTATTTCAAGCCTGCCGGAGCCATCTCATGCGACCGCGAGCCCGGAACAAACCAGTATAAATCGCCATTCTGGAAGATTGGATCTCTTTACTATGCCGACCTTAACTTCGAGCTGAACAAGAAGCTCTCAAGGAAGTATCAGATGACTTTCTTCTATATGTTCCAAAAATACAACCAGACTATTGTGGAAGGACACGGAGGAATGGTCACCAGCAACATCTTCATCTACGAAGGACAATGGAAGATGGCGAAGAAGAGCCAGCTCCGTTTTGAGGCACAGTATCTGCAGACAAAGCAAGACAAGGGAGACTGGATCGCGGGACTGGTGGAAGTATCGTTCGCTCCGCATTGGATGGTCACGGTGACTGACACTTGGAACAGCGCACGCAACGACAACTATTATTCTTTTTTAGTGACCTACAACCTTAAGGCAAACCGCTTCACACTTGGCTATGGCCGTGTGAAAGAGGGCTACAACTGCTCCGGAGGTGTCTGCCGCTGGGTGCCTGAGACCAAAGGCTTCAATCTAACTTATAACTATACTTTCTGATGAAAGCATCACATCTTACTATTGGATTGCTACTTCTCGCAGGCTTCGCCGCAGGATGCGACAACGTCGGCGAAGACGACCGCTATATAAAGGTGGAAAAACCGGTGATCGATAATCCACGTAATCTGCTGATTATGGAGTTTACGGGCAATAGGTGCATAAACTGCCCCAGAGGTGCAGCTATAGTGGAGCAGATAAAAGACGAAGAACCCGCCGGACGTGTAATATCTGTAGGACTCCATCCCCAAGATAACTATAACACCGAGCCGATATTAGCCATGAAACCTATTCCACATCTCCAGGACTTCAGGACTGAGGCAGCCACTGTATGGTATGAATACTATAACAAACCCGATGGATTCCCAACGGCAGTCTTCAATGGAACAAGTATATCCGGCAGTACAGGAGATTGGCAGGTAAGAGCCTCGCAGGCTCTCACTATCCCTGCAAGCATGACCATTGATGCCACAAGTTCCTATGATGCCTCAACACGAGACCTGACCGTTGACTATACAGTAGTTTTCGGCAACACGGTTGACGGGCGCTTGAACATCCTTGTATGGCTTGTGGAAAACGATATTATCGGCCCCCAGTCGATGCCTGATGGATCAAAAGATGAGGAATACGTGCACAACCATGTGCTTCGCACCGCACTAAACGGCGATTGGGGCACAAGCTTGGGAAATGCATTCTATCCCGAAGATCAGGTCAAAGGATCAGCAACTATGCAACTGAGCGATAAATGGGTAGCTGAAAACTGCGTAGCTGTGATCTTCGTATTCCGCGATGATAATAAAGAAGTTGAACAAGCGACTTCAATACCTATCTTGAATTGAGCATTAGAATTTTGAATTATTTACAAGATATGAAAAGACTGACACTCTCTATAATCGCTGCAGCATATGCTACAATTCTGGCCATAGCCGGATTTGCAGCAGATGCAGTGAAATGGGACATCAAACTCGTTGGCGATGGCACAGACTCGCCCAAAGTCGTGGCTACGGCTACAATTGATCCGGGATTTCATCTATATTCCATCGATAATCCTGCAGGAGGATCGAACCCTCTCGTATTCTATTTTGACACGAAAGGTTGCGAGACTGTAGGAACACCGGAAGCAGACCATCCCTATACCAAGGAATTTGACGACACTTTCGAGGTTGACCAGCACTTCTACTCCAACAAGGTGACTTTCACCCAAAAGCTAAAACCCACAGCCGCCAGCTATTCGGTCGACGTGGAAATCAAGGGGCAAGCCTGCAATGATTCAGGTTGCACCCAAGTGTTTGGAGCCAAAAGTCTCTCGGGCAAGGCTCCGGCTGCTTCAGCTGCCGCCGTGAGCGAGCTTCCCGATCCAAAAGCTGCCGATGAAGCAACGACTGAAGAGAAAGCCGAAGCGATTGCAGAAGCCGTAGACTCTCTCCATCAGGCCGACGGACCGCTCGTGCCTGGTGTCCTTACTCAGGGAGACGTGACAAAGGAGGGATGGTGGACCAACGTCGAGGCAGAACTCCGTGCTTTTGAGACAGACGCTCCCGAAGCTACGAGCAGCCTTCTCTATATCTTCATCGCCGGATTTCTCGGAGGTCTCATAGCTCTTGTGACCCCTTGTGTATGGCCTATGATCCCAATGACTGTCTCATTCTTCCTTAAGCAAAACAAGAAGAGCCGTCGCAAGGCAATCGGAGCTGCTGCCACATACGGAGGCTCAATTATTGTGATCTATGTAGTGCTTGGGCTTGCAGTGACTATAATCTTCGGAGCCTCGGCGCTCAACAACCTTGCCACCAATGCCATCTTCAACATAATCTTCTTCCTCCTCTTGGTGGTGTTTGCAATCTCCTTCATGGGTGGCTTCGAACTGACACTCCCCTCCAGTTGGACCAACAAGATGGATTCAAAGGTTGATACCACTACCGGTATGCTTTCGATATTCTTCATGGCATTCACGCTTGTGCTTGTATCGTTCAGCTGCACCGGACCTATCATAGGCACACTTCTTGTAGAGGCTGCTTCGACAAGCAACTTTGTTTCTCCGGCAATAGGAATGTTCGGTTTCTCCCTTGCTCTTGCCCTCCCCTTCACACTCTTTGCAATGTTCCCGACTATGCTCAACAGCATGCCGAAGAGCGGAGGATGGATGAATACGGTGAAAGTGGTTCTCGGCTTCTTGGAACTTGCTCTTGCATTGAAGTTCCTCTCTGTTGCTGACCTTGCTTATGGCTGGAGAATACTTGACCGCGAAGTGTTCGTAAGCCTCTGGATTGTGATCTTCGCTCTACTTGGAGTTTACCTTCTTGGCAAGATCACTTTCCCTCACGACGACAAAGTAGAGAAGACCGGCGTCACTCGCTTCATGCTTGCCTGCATCTCTTTCGCATTCGCTATATATATGCTTCCGGGTCTCTGGGGTGCTCCACTTAAAGCCATCAGTGCATTTGCCCCTCCTACATATACACAAGATTTCTCTCTCTATGAAGGCGACGTGCATGCTGTGGTAGATGACTATGAGGAAGGCATGGAACTTGGGCGTAAGCTTGGAAAGCCTGTTATGCTCGACTTCTCCGGTTACGGATGCGTCAACTGCCGCAAAATGGAAGCCGCTGTATGGACAGATCCTGAGATCAAGGCTACCATTGACAATGACTATGTGCTCGTGACATTGATGGTGGATGAGAAAAAAGCTCTTCCTGAACCTATCAAGGTGACTGAAAAGGATGGCACTCAACGCACGCTCCGCACCTACGGCGACAAGTGGAGCTATCTCCAGAGGTCGAAGTTTGGTGCCAATGCCCAGCCATTCCATGTGTTGGTAGACAACAATGGCAAACCTCTTGCTCCGGCATTCGTATATGAAGAAGATATTCCGGGCTATAAGAGATTCTTGAAACAGGGACTTGATAATTACAAAAGCAAATAATGCACAATTCATAATGCATAATTCATAATTATTATTGTGAAAAGATTTTTGTCTTTAATAATGGTATTTACAGGAG
>JAIDSL010000194.1 GCA_029061255.1 Muribaculaceae bacterium | reverse complement strand
TATATGGACACTCTTTTCAATTTTATGGATCCACTATCAGATACCGAGATGTTGATGCGCCAATACTATGACCATATTGCTACTTTTGATCCGGAGGAGGCAAAGGTACGCATTGAGCAGCTTGAAAATGATATGGGATATATGACGAAAATCGTATATGCCGCAGGATTAGTCGCAAAAGACCTCCATAAAGGGCAGCATGACAAGGGCGGTCATGACTATTTCGAATCTCACCTTCTAAAAGTTGCATCAGCCGGATTTGATTGGAAAGAAAAGGTGGTTGGATTTCTGCATGATGCCGCAGAAGATTGCTATGTAACTGTAGAAGATGTTGTGAAAATGCTCGACGTAAAAGTAGCAGAGGTGGTTGACAACCCAAAAGGAAGTTGGTGGGAGGAAGAATGGTGGGATGAATGGATGGAAGACATTGATGTATATCCATGCGAAGTAACCCACTCTATAACAGATGAAGAACGTGAAGAACTTAAAAACGCATTGAATCTTCTCAATCATCACACCGCACCATCGAGAGAAGAATATATCGCTCGTATATCAGAAAACCGTCTCGCATTGAAAGTCAAAATGAATGACCTGAAAAATAATATGGATTTGAATCGCATTCCACAACCGACAGAAAAAGACCTGGCACGTATTGAACGTTACGAGAAAGAATATCAGAAATTATTGAATGTTCTTCATCGCAGTATCGAAGTGTAGCGTATATATCTATCATTAAGACCGTCTGGTAAACTACATACTGTATAATCTAAATGAAATATTCATCCATAAATCTCCAGGTAAATGAATATGAGGGTAAACTGAGGGTAAATTGACGGTAAAAGTGGTTGCTTGACGGTAAAATGTCGGTAAAATGGTGCTAAAAGTGATGCTATAATGATGCTAAAAATGATGCTAAAATGGTGCTAAAAGGACACCTCGTCATAATACAATTTTATCTCATCTAGCAGATAATCCGGAAATAACTAAATATTAAAGATCATTTTCGTGACCTCACGAAAATGATCAATTTATTCTTCATTATATTTATTCCCAATCGGTGTTTTCGGTTCAGTGGAGGGTGTTACAGAACTATATTCTCCGCATCTTGTAGGGACGCACGGCTCGTGCGTCCGTTTTTATATTGTTGATTACCAATCTAATTGCATAGAGGACGCACGAGCCGTGCGTCCCTACATCAGAATATTGGCCCATTTTGCAACACCCTCAATCCAATCCTCCCTCAACCGCGCAGCAGGTTTGTCGAAGGTGAAACTACCATCTCCTCCATCAAACAAAGACCACTACAACAAACCATCGACACTCACCACACGCACAGGATCCGTAAACATCCTCCAGTCAAACATAACATCACAGAAATCCGAAATCTCAGATCTAAAATCAACTGTCGCCAGACAGCAAAAAGAAATCGAGACTCTTAAAGCTTCGCAGGGCACTCCGCAATAATCCTCGGAACCTCAACAGAAATGGATTACTACAGAAAATCTGCTATTGGCAGTCAAGCGAGTGTGTGACGATGTAATCCGAACCAATAATGAACAGCTACCGACAATATTTGCCTACAAGCAGGAGTTCAAGAACGTCAGCAATTCAGCCGGACAAAAGTTCTTGGCTGTAGAAACCTTCGCTTCTTATAAGAAGTCTCTTGAAACGCGTCTGAAATCCACTGAAGAAAAGCTTGGTAAAGTTTTCTGTCTCTTGGCAATCAACTTCTACAATCAGAAACGAAACAAAGGATATAGAAGTTTCCTCAGGTCCCTAAAGAACCTGAAAGATATTGAGATCGAAAGTTTCCTTCCATTTTTAGCTTTTCTTTTAGTAGCTATGTTTGCCGTCTACTTTATAAGAAGTATAACAAATTGAACTGATAAGTTTCTATCCCCGTTCCCCGTCTAATCCTCACCCTACAAAGGTAATACTCCAACATCAGGCAAAGACCGACAAAGCAAGTATAGAAAACACCCAACATCCCTTTAGTCATATTGGTAAGGGAACATATAAGAACTTTTTTGTAACTATTTTTCAATTTGCGAACAAAGAGTTCGCGAAAATTTATTATCTTTGCATCGTCAAACGACAAGCGAACTTTGAAATTGATGATGCCAAACAAATTTTGACTCTCGTCCGACGTGTGTCGGATGTCATTCTTTCAAAAAAAGAATGATAACCCAACGGTATATTTTATTACAGTCATAGACTGATTTATTTTTGGTTTTATAATCTCATCCACTATAACCAAGTTTGAAACAAAGAAAAAAGTATTGGCTCATCAATTTCTATTTCGTATTTTTATTATAAATATGAAGAAATCTGAGATATCTGAACTGATAAAAAATATGAAGACTGCAAGTGATCTTGCTAACCTTCTTGATTTAATCAAACAAAATGAGTTTGGTTCAGTTAACTATAATATTTCTGAATATATGCTTAAGCATTTCTCCTCAGACTCGATAGCTCCGAAACGATTCCGTACATTCCATATTAGGAAAAAAAGTGGCGGACTTCGTGAAATAAAGGCTCCTTGTAGACAACTGGATGTCATACTGACTTGTGTGAACATTCTACTCAAATCCATTTATGAGCCTTCCGACGTTACTATGGGATTTACGTCCGGTCGATCAGTGCTCAATAACGCTCAAATACATGTCGGACATAACTATGTCTTTAATATTGACCTTAAAGATTTCTTCCCTTCGATTCCTCAGGCCAGAGTATGGAAGCGTCTTCAGTTAGCACCATTCAATTTCCCGCAAGAAGTTGCCAATATACTTGCCGGACTTTGTTGCAGTTATGATGCTAACGTTAACGCTAACGTATTGCCTCAGGGTTCTCCGGCTTCTCCGTTGCTAACAAACGCAATTTGCGACAAACTTGACCGCAGAATGAAAGGCGTTGCAAAAAGGTTTGGGCTCCATTATAGTCGTTATGCAGATGATATGACATTCTCAAGTATGCACAATGTCTATCATGAGGGAAGCGAATTTCGCATGGAGATTCAGCGCATAATATCTGAACAGGGTTTTCGTATGAATGAGAGTAAAACTCGGCTTCAGAAAACTGGTTCCAGGCAGGAAGTAACAGGGCTGACGGTTAACTCCATTGCAAATGTATCCCATAAATATCTTAGTGATTTGCGTTGGATTCTGAATGTCTGGGAGAAAGAAGGCTATGCCAAAGCTTATGCTATGTTCTATCCAAAGTACAAGTATGAGAAAGGCTATATCAAGAAAGGTGAGCCGGTGATGGAGAATGTTATCGGGGGCAAGCTAAATTACCTCCGTATGGTGCGCGGTGAAAATAATCCTGCATATCGTAAGCTACAAGCTCGATATGACTCACTGCAAGAGCTTGTATTTGTTGACAATGAAACAGACAAGTCCAAGTCTTATGTATACGTACAGCCCTACACTTTAGTTGATTTTCAAGAGTTATTCAGTACTCAGATAACTCTTGCCGTAACTCGCGAGAAAAAGCTGGTGGGCAAATGTGTGATTGACAATAGAGAAAAGACGTTAGCTATCAGCAAATCTACACAGAAGTCACTCTGCCCCAATCTTGACAATTTGAATGACGGTGACTTGGTCATTTCGGAAGAACTGGCTAAATGTTATGTGACATTGTGCAGACACAAGGGTAAAAATTTTTGGCTCATTACCAAGTTCGAACCCAAACGTTCGCGTTGCCTTAGTATTCAGAATCTTAGAATAGCGCCAGAGGAGATTCTTGATTATTGGGAAAAATATGGCATAGAAAAGACCGCAGAAGAACTCACATTATTTGTCCAATTCGCTAATTCGGGAGATTCTCTTCAAGATTGGAATCTTTCGGAAGATTCCGAGCAGACTATTGATAGAGGTAGCTTTAATATATCCAAGGACGATCTCATAGCTTTCTTTTTAAAGAATAAGAACGTAACTTCATTGCACAGGAAGAAGGCAATGCAGCTAATGATTGACAGTATTCCCGTTAATACAAATTCGGAGAATATTGATATAGTAAGGCTTCTTGATATTTGGGAAGATGATGGTCTTGATGCAGCTGTATTGGCATGGAAAGAAATGTCAAAGATAAAGAAGTCGAAGCCTAATTCGCCCAAGAAAAAGGCAATTGCAAGGGACCGGTCATCTCAAAATACATTTCTAAAAGATATGGGGATCTCGGTAGAGGATCTTGCTGCTCTTGAGCAAGAAATTGCAGAAGGTGGCGGAACGCCTGTAGACCTTGATATAGATTGGGATGATATCCCTTTCGCAGATAATTATTCTGAAACTCTCACAAAATTATGAGTAAAACATTTAATCTGACTGAAGATCAACTGGACTTTATCTCTTTTATGAAGAGAGAGGTTTCTTCGCATGCGGATTTAAAAGTTCGATTGGAGGCTCGCTTGGCTACTATTGCAAAGGGAACAGAAAAAACAGCAAAGCTGGACACAAGTTTTAGACTAAATCATTCACCACAGACAATGATAAAGTTTCTAGCTCTTTTTTCTCGCGACGACCGGTTTAAGTGGTATACACATAAATGGGATATTTCGATACCGTTTGATATTCAGGAAATGATATCAAGGCAAACAATAAATAAGAGTATCCTTAGAGATATGGCCTACCCAAAAGGCTCAGGCCCTGTTGTGAATGAAAAGACCTATACACAGGTTTGGAATTTTATAAACTTTTCAAATTCAGGACCAAATATTTATTCTTGGAAAAATACAAGGTTTGAAAATATCCGTTGCGGTTGGCATTCAATTGTGAATTTAAGTAAGGAGAATCCTGAAATTCCGGTTGAGAATCTTATACTAAGCGACGGACATCAATTCAAGGACTACATCAGAATGTTTAAGGCTGTGATTGAGTTTAGAACAGATCTAAATGATGATGATAGATTCAGCGAATTAGTTTGGAGTAGTATAAAGTCAGGCCTACCTAAAGACTTTGATATTGAATTTGATTCAAAATTTGATGAAATCGGTTATGATCTTAATGTCTATTGTGATGTAATTGCGGTACTTAGTGCATTGAATATTATTTGTACATGGATGATAAGACACAAGGCACGAAGTTCAAAAGTTAAGGTAAACTTAACTAGCGAGAACGAATATTATATTCTGGAAATCTTTCATACAGGAAGTTATTTTAGTAACATTGAAAAATTTAAATATCCATCAGGAGATCTCGAGGAACTGCGTAAAAGATTGTTTTCCGTATGTGATTTTTCGTTAGAGGGTGATTACATGAAAGATGGCAAGAACAATGGTTCGCTGATAGTCAATGCATTGGATGAAAATTCACAGATTTCAGTTAAATCTTTGTCTCCCTGTGACATTATTATATCCGATGATAAGATAGGAGGCGTGAAATATAAACTTAAGATCTATAAACGATAATGATATATCTCTTTGATGACAGAGCGCAACGACGCAATGATAATGAGGAAAGATTAAGTGATTTTTCCGACCTCATTACATTCGATACAGTAAAGCTGATTTCGGATAAATCTGCAGACGAATGTATTTTTGATTCCATTGAGAATCCTGAATGTATCATTTTCCACAAATCCTATGCATTAGGAGATTCGAATGTTACATATGAAACGATCCGCCAGCTATTTGCATCCTTAGATATCCCAATCGTAATTTTTAGTGGAGGCACAGAAGGTTGTAATAAGAGTGCTAAGGAGATTAATATGAACGCTGATTTAATGTACTATAATCTACCTTATTTTCTTGAGAACCTAAGAGAAAATGGAAGTATCAACATTGATACCCTTATATGGGGTAAAAGATATAGGCTTAATGCTTTACTCGAGTTCCAAAATTCCTTATCGCAAAAGTATTTCATTAATAATGATCCAGATGTACTATTGGATAACCTTGAAAAAGTAAAAAGGGATATTGATAATTCATGTCGGAAAATCCATGAGCAGGATTTACGGGATTCTATAATCTCGGATATTGAGGCGACCTCGCAAATTACTTGGCTTGATTTGGCTACTATTATTGACAAAAATATCCATAAATTTCAGTAATATGAGATATCTGATTACGTTTGATACAACTATAGTCACACGAGAACAAGCTTCCGAATGGGGAATTGATAAAGTATTGGTGTTAGGAAACGACATAACTGAAAATCTGCTAAATCTTCCTCATGATAAACCATTAGTATTTTTCATTCCGACTGTGCGCGACTATAGCAATTCATTGTCCTATAATGGAGTGAATCTAGCCTTGAGAATCCTGATGAAGTACCTCAGTAATGGTAGGACGGACATTGATATAGTTTTGATGGGTAACGAGTCAGAAGCGAATTTCCTACTGCATTACGACTATCCTAATGCACTCAAAATACCTAGTATGCATTATATCCGATTCAACAAAAAGTCTGTTGCGTCCTATGAGTTGCCACTGAGAGATCAAATGAAAGTCGAGGAATACAAGCCGTTTCTTGATAATCTTGGCCTTAAAATCCCTTCTTCCTTCAAATCAACTCATTCATTGACGAATGAATGGTGCTTGTTCAAATGGAATTCATTTATGGGTCTTAATGAGAATGCACCATCTTTGGAAGGTTATCTATATTTTGATTATCTTATAACTCTTGAAAAACTCAATCAAATCAAGAGCAAGAAAGCCTCCGACCATTTAAAAAATAGGATTTCCGATATCCCTGCATCCCGCATACTCGTAATTGATGATAAAGAAGGGTGGCACAGATTTTTCAAAGAAATGTTCTCGAAAACAGATAAGGTTGAAGTATACTGTATTGGGGAAAACTTCAACAAATTGGCATTTGAAGATATCGAAAAAATTATTGTTGATGAGGTTGATAATTTCAAACCTGATGTTATTATCCTCGATTTCCGTCTGATGGAAGATAAAGATGCTGAGGTAAAGGATGATATGAAGCAGATAAGTGGATATCACGTGCTTGCCAAGGTTCTTAAAGGAGATTATAAGGAGCCTTTGGGATCTTTTGGTCGTCAAGTGATTATATTCACCGCTACAAGCAGAATAGAAAACATACTCTTATTGCGTCAAGGGAACGCTGATGGTTTCATTTTAAAGGAGAAGGCCGAAAATTACCACGGAAAGGAAATTACAAAGAAAGTAATTTCCGGAATGCTCACCACATTGGAAACTGCTATTGACCGGGCGAAATTCTTGATACCTCTGAATGAGATGTTGGATAGTTTGTTAGCATTCAAAGACACTTCAAGCCGTGATAATAACGAAGTGTTTATAGCTATTGATATGGCTTCGCAATCTGTGCGTCAGCTAACTCAAAACAATATTTTAAATGAGGACATCCTTAAATTAGTGTTTCTAGACCTGTTTGCAATTCTGGAATCTTTAAAAGAAGATAACATAGAAAGTTTATACTCGTATGTAAATTCTGAGGCATCAAGGATTGGATTGTCACCGAAATATCAGATGTTATGGTATGATATTCGTGAAATTCGCAAGTGTATAGCACACGGTGATAACATCATTAGGAAGGGTAAACTTAAAGATAAAACGTTGTCTTCTACCATATTGTTAGATTGGGTTCTAAAACTTGTAGAGTTTATACTGGGTTTTATGACCTTGTATCTAAAATAGTTATAAAATGAAATATACTGAATCTCAGCAATCTGCCATCACGGCCTTCAAGGAATTTCTTGAGGGCTATGAGCAGGTGTTTATACTCAAGGGCGCAGCGGGCACGGGCAAGACTACTCTCGTGACGGAATTCCTGAAAATTCTTGAGGAGAAGAAACGAGAGTATGGTTTGATGGCGCCGACCGGCAGGGCCGCTTATATCATAGGAAGTAAAACCGGGAAACCAGCGTTTACCATACATCGGAGTATCTATGGCCTGTCAAAGCTAAAATCAACAAGTCAAAACAAAGAGGATGAAGATGATGGTGGGCTACATCTAAGATTCGGATTAAAGAGTAATAATGATTCGCTCAATGCGGTGTATATTGTGGATGAGTCCTCGATGGTATCCGATAATTTTTCGGAGAATGAGGCCTTTTCATTTGGGTCGGGGTGTTTACTGACGGATTTATTCGAGTTTGCCCGCGGTCGTAAAATCGTACTAGTCGGCGATTATGCCCAACTTCCACCGGTCTGGATGAATTTCTCACCTGCCCTCGACAAGGATTATATTGAGGCTAAATTCAGTTGTAAAGTTGCCGAGTTTATGCTTCGGGAAGTGATGCGTCAGTCGGACGGGAGCGTTATGCTATCGAATGCTTCGAAAATCAGGGATGCCGTGGAACGGAAATCCTTCATTGAATTCAGTCTTGACAAAGGATATGATTCAATTGCCGAAAATATAGATTTGCTCGCGCCATATTACCTGTTATATGAGAATAAACCTAGTGTAAAAGCTGCTGTAATTGCTTATAGCAACAAACAGGCGTTAGACTATAATCTTGCGATCCGGATGCATTATTATGGCGACACTGCTCCGCGACTTAAAGCAGGAGATCTCTTGATGATCTGTCGCAATAACTATGCCTATGAGCATGAATTGTTCAACGGCAATATCGTTCAAGTCGAGGCCTGTCAACCGGATTCGGAGGTGACAACGCGTTATATAAGAGTTAAATTAGGAAAGAATCGAATCGAACAAGTTGAACTGCGGTTCCGCCATGCAACGATTTGCTTTGCAGTCCGCGGCAAGCGAGTATCATTAAACGTAATGTTGCTCGACAATTTCCTTGATGATTCATCCGGTTCGGTAAGTGGATTATTGGCTCGTGCATTGATCGTTGATTTCAACGATCGCCTGCCGCAGAATATAAAATCCAGAGAAAGTGAAATCCGTAGGTTGCTTCGATCAAAGGAGAAGCTTACGATTGAACAGCAAGAACTTTGTGACGAATACATTAATCTACTAAACAAGGATACTTATTATAACGCGGTAATCTGTAAGTATGGTTATGCAATGACGTGTCATAAAGCACAGGGCGGCGAATGGGAAAATGTATTTGTGGATATGTGCCGATTCGGAGGTACGGCCAACGAGGATTACTTCCGTTGGGCTTACACTGCACTTACTCGCGCAAGCAAACGGGTGTGGCACCACCGTTCACCGGATTTTAACTATATCAGTAATCTAGTGGTAGAGGAGATTAAGCCGTCGGCCAATATTAAGATAAGCAACTACTCTGGTGAAGGGAACTTCTGCGATTCAAGATTTGAACGATTGACCACGCTTGCAATGCAAAATGGACTATTTGTAAGCGAGGACAGAACCAAGCCTTATCAGCATATTATCACGTTTGCAGATAAAAATGGGGCAACAGCAAAGTTCCAATTGTGGTATAAGGCAAAGGGCTACAGTGCCAAGGATGTGCTCTTGTCATCAACTTCAGAGGAGCTTACAGCCTTGTGCACTCCATTGATTGATGCCTCATATGCTCCAGGGATTGTCCCCTTCTCTGCTCCCAACAGACCTTTTGCTGAAAAGTTAGTGATTTTTGTCAAGAGTCAGATAGAAGAGGTCGGTATTCAGCTACTGGATATCACTCAGGAAAATTATCAGGATGTGTTCCACCTAAAAACAGACGGTATTGCACAAATAGGCTTAACCTATACAGCAAAAGGCAATTATACCTATATGCGATTGACCAGTTCGCTTGGATCTCTTGATTCTAAACTCAAGGCTTTGCGAGAAAGGTTTATTTAAAATTCCATAGCCACTCAGTATTATGACAATTAAAGATTATGACAATTAAAGAGATTACGGTACTTCGTAAGTCAGGGCATCTTCAAGAAGCATTAGAAGCCGCCGAAATAGAATTCACACACAGCGCCAACAAATACACGGTAGGGGCATTGTTTTGGTGCTTGAATGACCTTTACAAACAACAAGACTACAATGATGCGACAGCAACAATAGAGCGTATGAAAGCTCTATACAATGATTACTGCATTGGCGACGAGTTTATGCAGAGAACTCTTGCTTCATTAGAACGCCGGAGTTTACCCCATTTTCAAGAGATAAAAGATGCAGTTGAAAATGCAAGATGCGGAGCAGATGCTGTCTCTGCACATCGACAAGCCACTGTCTGGTATAATGAAAGTCAACTTGATAGGCAACTGTATTCGGATTTCGGATGGCTTACCTATTACGCGCTTAAACAGACCTCTGCAGGAGAGGCACACAAGAGGAAAGACCTACTTAATCAATATCTTCAATTAGATTTGCCCAAACCATCTATTCTTCATTCTCTTATTCTTGTCGAAGCTATAAAAGTCGAACAGAACACACCTCTACAGTTCCGCATTCGAGATTTTATCCGTATCTGGGGACTTGAGAATCTTCGTGATGAGGATTGGGAACAATTTCGTACTGAAGAAGGCAATACTTTGCCGTCTACAGTTGAAAAACTCATTGGTGTCTATGCTAAGGAACTGAAGACTGATGGAGTTGAAGCATCTGAAGATTTCAGCCAATTGATTGATAAGGCTCTTGCAAAATATCCCAAGAGCCAAAACATGCCGTATTTCAAGGCTACTGTTCTTATATCTCAAGGTAAAGTTCAAGAAGCATTAACATATTATAAAAATTTGATTTTGCAATTCCCGTCAAAATTCTATTTGTGGAATCAAACCGCGGAGTTAGTTGAGGATATGGACACGAAGATTGGATTACTATGTAAGGCTCTTACCTGTGGTGCTGACGATGAATTTCTCGGAGGTGTGCGTCTAAGACTCGCGTCTTTATTATATCAAAAAGGTATGATGGGAAACGCAAAACATGAACTTGAAAGATATAGAGAGACTTACCAAAGCAAAGGATGGAATTTAAAACCAGAGTTTTGGAACATCTATAATCAGGTTAGTTCTGTGGAAAAGGCTGTTGACAATCATATTATCTATTCTGAATATTCTGCCAAGGCAGATGAATTCATTTATAGTTCATTGTCAACAGTCATTGCTGTAAAGGTTGCTGAAACTCAGAGTGAAGATCGTAATCACCCCGGACGAAAGATAACAACATGGATTCTTCGAACAACCAATGACACTATAAGATTGCGGAAACCTGCCAAGTTCCGACTTAATCGACGCACCACCAATGGAGCGATCTTCGATGTAAAGCTACAGGACGACAGAATTGTTTGGATTAAAGAACATATCGGCAGTTTATCCGTATCATGGCTTAATGAAGTAAGCGGTGAAATACGACTGCGTACCGACAGAAATGGGAAGAGATATGCAATTATATCCGGTTCTTATATTGGCGAGAACTTATTGAAAGGGATCAATGAAGGTCAAAGAGTAAAGGCGCTTTCCATTAAGCAGAGAGATGGACGTTGGTCGGCCATATCAATTATAAAGTCATAATATCTCCAGGAATGCCAGCTACAAAAAATGCAATGACACGCTATGCGTTGATAGATAAAATGCTTGCCAACCGCGCCAGGCCATACTCTATTCAGGACATAACGGATACTTTAAATGAAAAGTTGCCAGAGTTTGGTCAGAACTCCGTCTCGAAACGATGCGTTGAGAAGGATCTGAATTACTTAGAGTATGATAGCCCATTCGATGTAGAGATAGAAGAATATTGGATTGATGCTTCAGATAAAAATGACCGCCCTTACAGAAAGCGTTGTATAAGATATGCAGATCCAACATTTTCAATATTTAAGCCAAAACTGACTAACGATGAAAAAACAGTACTGTCAACAGCTCTTGATGCGCTCGGAAGTTTTGACGGCCTTGATAATTTTGAATGGCTCAATGACTTGACAAATCGCTTGAATTTAGAGCAGCATGAACCAATTATTTCTTTGTCAAAAAATTTGGTAACCAATTCGACACTTATTGCGAGAGTGTTTACTGTAATACGACTTAAACAAGTTATAACTCTAAAATATCACACATTCCGTAATGAAGAAATTCGTTGTGTCTGTATATCGCCCTACTTACTTAAGGAATACAATAATAGGTGGTATCTAATTGCATCGGCGTCAGACACCGGACGAATATTAACATTTCCATTGGATCGCATAGACGATTTCAGTATCAACACCAATGTGTCATATTTATCGGCTCCTGAAAATCTGTATGAACGTTATGAGGAGATTATAGGGGTTACATATAACGAAGACAATCCGCTTCAAAAAATCGTATTTTGGGTATCGGAAAACTCTAAAGATTATGTTATTACTAAACCAATTCATGGATCTCAGAAAATCATTAGAGGAGATATGGACTCACAACTTCGCAATACCTATTCCAACTTAAATAATGGAATTTTCTTTCAAATAGAATGTCGAAGGAACTACGAACTAATCCGGGAACTTACATCTTTTGGTCCAGAATTAATAGTTTTATCACCGATTAAACTTAGAGAAGACTTACAAAGCCGATTAGAGAATTCACTGTTACAATACAAAATCTCTAAGTCTTATATATGTGGTATTAAATCATGATTAAATTTCAATTAGAGTGTATTCAGTAGCTGGCAGTAAATATTTGGCAGCCCCTTCAATATCGTTGTTTCGTACTAAATCTGCCACTAACTTTTGTGCTGCGGGGTATGATATACCATATGGCAACGTGGTCCCATCAAATTTTGCCACTTCCCCATCTGGATTGACCGCTACACAAAATTTCCTACCACTAACGAAATTTATAAAGGCTTCAATACCCATATCTAATGTAAATAATTTCTCTCCGGACTTTTTGATAATTTCTCCTGAGCAAAGATCAAGCGTTTCAGTTTGAATAAATACTTCCGTAAGTTGACTATACCATATCGTATGATTGGTATTGTTATTGACATAGAATTCAGCATTCTTTGAAGTTACTTGTTTCAAAGTAAGACAGATTTCACGATTATGGTCGAGCCATCTTACTTGACCATCCCAGATGCGGACTTTCTTTTTAGTCCATCCAACTGCAGTTGAAAGACATTGATATTTATTCATGACCTTTAATTAATGTATTTGCACGTAATATGCACATAAAAATTAACATCAGCGAGACAAGTATGTGATTATCACAACCTTAACTCGCTGATATTGTGCCCAGAACAGGACTCGAACCTGCACGCCTCGCAGCACTCGCACCTGAAACGAGCGCGTCTACCATTCCGCCACCTGGGCTTTGCGATTGCAAATTTAATGCTTTTTTCCGAACTACCCAAATTTTTTAACTATTTTTTCTTCATCTTTGATGGGGATAAGGGAATCCACCATAAAAAAGGCACTAACTTTGCAAGCGGAAACAGAGGTTTCCTCACGGAGGAGGACGGCTCATATAGGCCCACTCCGTGCTATAGCCAGCACCGCCGTAACAATCGTTGAAAACGACGAAAACGTTGACAACGATGAAAACGGCTCTCCGAGCCATAGAAAGAGCACAATGACATACTGCCACTAAACATGGAGATTTCCATTCGCCTCTTTTATCCAAGTCGCGAAGCCGTTTCCGCTTGCAGCCTTTGCTGCATTAAAAACGAATCTCCATGAAAGATCACTGCATCAACCAATGCAGATGCTGATCGTGCCCTCGGGAGGACGGCTCAATTAGGCCCACCATCGCAAGGATCACCTTCTTGCATTGTCTCGCGCCACGCACCACGCGTTACGCAATACGTTAATGCACTGATACAGAGTATCGACCCCGACGGCCGCGACATGACCGAATTCGCCGCCCTATACTCTCCCCGCCATAGGTGGCGGGCCATGGAAAGCAGGTCTTCCGGCCTGCGGCTATTGCCAAAGCACGCAGACACGAGGCTTCCGTCTCCGTCTGCGTGCTTTTTTTTATTCTTCGAATTATAATATTATATCTTATCGTTGTTTATAAAAATAGACATCTAAACTACTAAAATGAATATAATCGATACCATAAATAATTGGCTCTGGAGCTATCTGCTGATTGGATTGCTTCTTATTGCGGCTGTGTGGTTCACCATCAAGAGCCGTGGCGTACAGTTCCGGATGTTTGGGGAGATGTGGCGGCTATTGGCCGCCTCCGGCAAAAAGGAGGGTGACGGCAAGAAGGATTCTCACCATACTGTCAGCTCCTTTCAAGCGTTCGCCGTCTCGATTGCATCACGTGTCGGCACCGGCAATCTCGCCGGCGTGGCCACGGCAATTGCAATAGGTGGAGCAGGGTCAATATTCTGGATGTGGGTGATAGCCCTGCTCGGTTCCGCCTCTGCTTTCGTGGAGTCAACTCTTGCCCAGCTTTACAAGGTAAGAGGTGAAAATTCCTTCAAAGGTGGACCGGCATACTATATTCAGAAGGGTCTCGGCAAAAGATGGTGGGCAGTGATATTTGCTGTCCTTATATCGATCACTTTCGGGCTTGCATTCAATTCCGTCCAGTCAAACACTATGACAGCGGCTGCGAAAGTGTCGTTCGGATGGGATCCTGTTGTCATCGGCATAATCATAACCATTGCATCAATGGTGGTGATATTCGGAGGCATTCAGAGAATATCCAAATTCAGTGAGATTGTAGTCCCGGTGATGGCAATAGCTTATATTCTTCTTGCTCTCTTCATTCTGATAATGAATGTCAGCCGAATTCCCGATATGCTCTACCATATAGTCAGTGAAGCCTTTACCGGAAGTGCAGCTCTTGGTGGCGGTGTAGGAAGTGCACTGCTGATGGGCATAAAGCGAGGACTCTTCAGTAATGAGGCAGGAGAAGGTTCTGCCCCGAACGTGGCCGCAACTGCCTCGGTGAGTCATCCTGTGAAGCAGGGACTGTTGCAGACCTTGGCAGTCTTTACGGATACCATCCTTATCTGCACCTGCACTGCAATTATCATCCTTCTAAGTGGTATCTACGAAAACGGCGAGAGCGGCATTGCCCTCACCCAATCAGCACTTGAGTCGGAGGTCGGAAGTATCGGAAGCACATTCGTGGCTGTTGCCGTATTCTTCTTTGCTTTCACAAGCATCGTCTCCAATTACTATTATGGAGAGACCAACCTACAATTTATATGCAACAAGAAATGGCTGGTCACAGCATATCGAATTCTGGTAGGATGTATCGTGATGGTCGGTGCGGTGACTTCTCTTGAATTCGTCTGGGGAATGGCAGACATCTTCATGGGACTGATGACCCTCTGCAACCTGCTCGCCATCTTCCTCCTTGGCAAATATGCCATACGGTTGCTGAAAGACTATCAGGCTCAGCGCAAGGCCGGAAAGAACCCCGTCTACCATAGCTCCACAATCCCTGAGATAGCAGACGAAACGGAATGCTGGGAAAAGTAATATGGAAGGGAGGCTTCCCAGCCTCCCAGTCGAGGCAAATGATCTATATGCTTTTGAGGGGAGGCTGGGAAGCCTCCCTTCCATAGTGGTCACTGAAAACTTACTTCCTTAAATGCATAAGTACGTTCTGACCCATCCAAAAGACGCAGAGTGATCGGGCCATGTGATGCTATGCTTTCTATATGAGCCATAAAAGTTTCTCCTGTAGCAGTGTCGGCAAATGGATACTCCTTGCCGTCACCTCTCCAAAGGTTTTTCATGAATTCCTCATGCAACTTAATTCTGATATCAGGATCATTAACACCTTCCAGTCTACGCTCCACGATATCAGCTATCTCTTTCTCAAGCATCTGTAAATCGTAGGTCTCCCCGGTAATCTGCTTCATGGAAACAGGATTCGGTGCATCACTGAGAAAAAGAGTCTGGTTGACATCTATACCCACTCCTATCACGGAGTAAGACACCACTCCCCCCATCACAGAATGCCTTATCAATATTCCACATATCTTCTTATCGCCAACATAGATATCGTTGGGCCATTTAACCTTAGCCTCTACGCCATGTGCTCCGAGAAAATCGACCACTGCAAGAGCCACTGCCTCCGACATAGAAAACTGTGCCATGGGCGGAAGTGCCACTGGCCGATAAAAAATAGAGAACGTAAGATTTTTCCCGGGTTCTGCCTCCCAAGAATTTCCACGTTGTCCCTGTCCTGCCGTCTGGCGATAGGCTGCCACCATAACAGGTGCCTCCAGCTCCCCTACATTACGCATTATATAGGCATTGGTAGAATCCACATCCTCAAGATGAATGATTTTCATATTTTTTATGATAATGGGTGCATAGGACGCACGAGCCGTGCGTCCCTACAAGGTCAATTAAGAGTTATTCGGCGTGAATGATCAGACAGTTCTTCAATCTCAACAAAAAGAGTCTCGTCAGGAAGGATATCCTCGATATTCTCAGTCCATTCCATCAGGCAGAGGTTGCCGCTGTCCCAGTAATCCTCAATACCAATATCATAAGCCTCCGCCGGAGACTCCAGTCGATAAAAATCGAAATGATATACAGTCTGTCCCGTCTCAGATGAATGATACTCGTTGGCAATGGCAAACGTAGGGGAAGAGGCCTCATCGTCCATCTTAAGCTGACGCATCAGCTCCGCTACAAGCGTTGTCTTGCCTGCGCCCATCTTACCGCGAAGTGCCACTATACGCCTCTCCCCTATCACCTCAAGAAGTTCAGCCGCAGCGCGCGGGAGATCCTCCATATCCTTTATGATAATCTCCATTTCAATCGTAATTTATAAGATTTATTAAGAATTATAAGACTTCTACTACTAATAACAATTTTGAATGGATTGTTATATAATTATGAAAAGAGAGCATTATTCCCGCCATTGAAAGCCGGAATATGGATTTTTTTCGTTATATTTGCAGATTGATGCATTCCTGAGCTTTTGTGAAGGAATATGGAATCTATGAATAACTAAAAAATAAACTCAATATAATGGCAAATCAGGAACTGAGCGAACAGGAAATCGTAAGACGCAACAGCATGCAGGCACTCCGCGACCGCGGAATCGAGCCCTATCCCGCAGCAGAATATGTGGTGACAGGTCATAGCGAGGAAATCAAGGAGAACTTCAAGGATGATGATCCCGAGCGCCGCGAAGTATACGTGGCAGGTCGCATCATGAGCCGTCGCATCATGGGCAAGGCCTCATTCGTGAGCCTTCAGGACGCAGAAGGACGCATCCAGATCTACGTAAGCCGCGACGACCTATGCCCCGGCGAAGACAAAGACATGTATAACGTTGTATTCAAGAAACTTCTCGACATAGGTGACTTCATCGGCGTCAAGGGTTACGTGTTCCGCACTCAGACAGGAGAAATATCAGTACACGCACAGGAAATCACAGTGCTCAGCAAGAGCCTTCGTCCTCTTCCAATGGTGAAGATGAAAGATGGAAAGGCTTATGACGCTTTCACCGATCCCGAGCAGCGCTACCGTCAGCGCTACGTTGACCTCGTCGTAAACCCCGGCATCAAGGAGATATTCCTCAAGCGCAACAAAATCTTCAACTCCATGCGCCAATACTTCAACGATCACGGCATCATGGAAGTGGAAACCCCGATTCTCCAGTCAATTCCGGGCGGAGCGGCAGCACGCCCCTTCATCACTCACCATAATGCCCTCGACATACCTCTTTATCTGCGTATCGCCAACGAGCTTTACCTGAAGAGACTCATCGTAGGTGGATTTGACGGAGTGTATGAATTTGCAAAAGACTTCCGCAACGAAGGCATGGACCGCACCCACAATCCGGAATTCACATGTATGGAAGTATATGTGGCATACAAGGACTACAACTGGATGATGAAGTTTGTGGAAAACATGCTCGAAAAGATATGTCTTGATGTCAATGGCACTACTGATGTGCAGATTGGTGACAACGTGGTATCGTTCAAGGCTCCGTTCCGCCGCGTGACAATGACCGATGCCATCAAGGAGCATACAGGCTTCGACATCACAGGCAAGACCGAAGAGGAACTTCGCGCATTCTGCAAGCAGGAGAATATCGAGGTAGATCCAAGCTGGGGCAAGGGTAAACTAATCGACGAGATTTTCGGCGAGAAGTGCGAAGGAACTTATATCCAGCCCACATTCATCACCGACTATCCCATCGAGATGTCGCCCCTCACAAAGAAGCACCGCGACAACCCGGAACTCACTGAACGTTTCGAGCTTATGGTCAACGGCAAGGAACTCTGCAACGCATATTCAGAGCTTAATGACCCAATCGACCAATACGAGCGTTTCGTAGACCAGATGAACCTTGCCGACAAGGGAGACGACGAAGCAATGATCATCGACCACGACTTTATCCGCGCCCTCGAATACGGCATGCCACCGACATCCGGCCTTGGAATCGGAATGGACCGCCTGACCATGCTCATGACCGGACAGACAGCAATACAGGAAGTACTCTTCTTCCCTCAGATGCGTCCGGAAAAGAAGCAAGTGAAGGCTGAAGCCGAAGAAGAGAAAGAAGGAGAATAGTAATCATGGAAAGCGTAGACCATATATCGAAAGTAGCCGTTCTCGGAAGCGGAAGCTGGGCCACAGCATTGGCAAAGCTTCTGCTCAAGAACTGCGACCGCATAGGCTGGTATTTCCGTAGCGAAGAAAAGATTGAGGAGTTCAGGAAATACGGTCACAATCCTTCATACCTGACCGATGTCAGTTTCGACACTGAACGCATCGACTTCTCCGCCGACATCAACGAGGTAGCAGCCGGGGCGGACACTCTTGTAGTGGCAATGCCCTCACCATATTTCCTCCCGGAGATTAGCAAACTTACAATCGACATCAAAGGAAAGAATATAGTGTCAGCAGTCAAAGGCATTGTGCCTGATCGCAACATGATCATAACTGACTACTTTGAGCAGGTGTGCGGAGTACCCCGAGGCAACATGCTTGTGATCGGAGGCCCTTGCCATGCAGAGGAAGTGGCTCTCGAACGCCTGAGCTACCTCACCATCGGATGCCTCGATACAGATAAGGCGCGACAATTCGCTTCACGTCTTGCATCGGCTAAGATGAAGACAATCATCTCAGACGATGTCGACGGCATAGAGTATGCCGCAGTGCTCAAGAACGTCTACGCGATAGCAGCCGGCATGGTCAACGGAATGAAGGCAGGCGACAACTTCATGGCAATGCTCGTAAGCAACGCCATACGTGAGATGCGCAAGTTTGTAGACACAATATCGCCTATGCCACGCGACATCGACCGCTCCGCGTATCTTGGCGACCTGCTCGTGACTGCCTACAGCAAGTTCTCGCGCAACCATAACTTCGGCTCGATGCTCGGAAAGGGCTACAGCGTGAAAGTGGCAAAGATGGAGATGAGCATGGTGGCAGAAGGATACTATGGCACCAAGTGTATGTATGACATCAATGAGCGACCTGACCTTCAGGTGGAGATGCCGATACTCGATATGGTGCATGCCGTGCTCTACGAAGGAGTCAACGTGCGACGCGCCATGAAAGAGCTTGCCGATTCCTTCTCATAGCATCCCGACTCTTTTGATCATCCGGACTTTAAAGACCTTAAACACCTTATATAGAAATATAGACAAAATCAAATAACCCAAAAATATAAAAAAACTATGAAAGCAGTAAGTATTGATATTCAGCATGCAGTCTATTTTGCTGAAAAAGAATTCAACGCCAATGCAGGTGCTGCCAACGAGGCTATCATTGACGTCAATACCGGACGTGCAGCCGGAAATGATTTTCTTGGTTGGGTGAAGCTCCCCTCTGAAACTGACCCGAAACTTCTCGACAGAATCAACGCAACAGCCGACCGCCTGAAATCCAATTGCGACTACGTGGTATGCATCGGCATCGGCGGCAGCTATCTTGGTGCAAAGGCCGTGATCAGCGCACTCAGCAATAACTTCGCTGACTTCATCAATAATCCTGAGCCCAAGCATGCAAAAGTGCTCTACGCCGGACAGAACATCGGCGAGGAATACACCGCAGAGCTCCAGGACTTCCTCAAGGATAAGAAATTCGGTATCGTTGTAATCTCCAAGTCAGGAACTACAACCGAACCGGCAATCGCCTTCCGCCTTCTCAAGGCTCAGCTTGAGGAGCAGGCAGGCAAGGACGCTGCAAAGGATCTTATAGTAGCAATCACTGATGAGAAGAAGGGTGCTCTCCGCACTCTTGCCACTCAAGAAGGATCTGAAACTTACGTAATTCCAGATAACGTAGGTGGCAGATTCTCTGTTCTCACTCCGGTAGGCCTTCTTCCTATCGCCGTCGCTGGCTTCGATATCACCAAGCTCATCGCTGGCGCAGCCGAAATGGAAAAAGATACCACTGAGCCGGGTGGCGACAACATCGCTGAGACCTACGCACGTGTCCGCAACGCCCTCTATCAGAGCGGCAAGAAGATCGAAATCCTCGCCAACTTCAACCCGAAACTCCACTACTTCGCTGAATGGTGGAAACAGCTCTATGGAGAAAGCGAAGGCAAAGACGGAAAGGGCATCTTCCCGGCAGCTGTAGACTTCACTACCGACCTTCACTCAATGGGCCAGTGGATCCAGGATGGCGAGCGCACTATCTTTGAGACAGTGATCTCTGTCAAGGAACCGCTCCTACACAAATACATCCCGACCGACGACCAGAACCTCGATGGATTGAACTTCCTCGGCGGCAAGAAAGTAGACGATGTCAATAAGATGGCAGAGCTCGGCACAATGCTCGCACACGTTGACGGCGGTGTCCCCAACATCAAGATTGAGATCAACAAGCTTGATGAATACACTCTTGGTGCGCTCATCTACTTCTTCGAGAAAGCATGCGGCATCTCAGGATATATGCTTGGCGTGAATCCTTTCAACCAGCCCGGCGTTGAGGCTTACAAGAAGAACATGTTCGCTCTTCTCGGAAAGCCCGGCTATGAAAAAGAAACCGCTGATATCCAAGCTCGTCTCAGCAAGTAATATTCTTTGTTTAATCGTTTATATGTTTAATCGTTGAATCGTTTAGTCAGTAGGAATAAAATATCAAATAAACTAAACGATTAAACAATTAAACGATTAAACATCCCGGATGTTGCAAACATGTTACATATGTTAAATAAAAGTTAATTAGGAACTTTATAATAGATTCAAATGAACCTTCCACCTTTCAGGCGTGTTTAATAGACGTAACTCGGACGGAAAGACGGGATGCAAGACAGAAAGTCGATAACGATCCCCCCAAGAGTTACATTGAAATTGATTAGATTGATTAGTTTAATTGCTATAAGCGTTCTGAAAAAGTTGTTATTGTTGTTTGAATTAAAGGAATTAGGTCGACGTGAGTCGACCTATTTTCTTTTTGCATATTCGCGATTTTTTTATTAATTTTGCGCTTCACGACTAAAGACACTCCAAGTCTACTAAGCAGATGGCAATTTCAGTACTAATTGGAACATACAACTCAGCAAGATACCTGAGGAAAGTGATTGAAAACGTCAAAGACTACGACGAGGTCATGATCTACGATAAGGGCAGCACCGACGACACTGTAGAGATAGCCCGCCGAGAGGGCTGCAATGTGATCTACACTGCCGACAATGACGACGTGAACTTCCATGCCCACAACTATGCCATAAACAAAGCAAAAAATGATTGGATCCTATTTTTGAGGCCCAATGAGTTAGCGCCACGCGAACTCAAAGACTATCTTGAAAAATTCATAGAGAATGCCGACGAGATACATGGTCTTTTCATCCCTCGCCGAAATTTCTTGATGAACAAGGAAGACACAAATAATTATCCCGACTTCCAATTAAGGTTCTTCCACCGAGCCGGTACTATCTGGAACGATGACGAAGCTGAACTCCCCTCTGTATATGGCCGTACGGAACGCATATCCGCCCACAAAAAGAAACTCGCCATCATACGCATCCCCGGGAGTATCAACGACTCTATCGGACATCTGGAAGGAAGCTGCACCGATGCCGAGGCTACACCCCGGAAAGTCTCCCTTATGGAAATTCTTTCCACCACCATGGGAACTTTCACAAGAGAATACATACTTAAGGGGAAGTTCAAATATGGCACAATAGGATACATTGATGCAGTCAATGCCACCATGAAGGAATACTTCAAGCTCGCCAAGCGTCACGAGAAATGCGTAATGGAAGAAATCAACGAGAAACTGAAATGAGCAGAACCGGAATAATCAAAACAACTGCCACGGCAGCCACCATCTTGACCCTGCTTCTTTCATGCGGAGCAAGCAAAAAGGCCTCAACTAATGAAGAGAACGAGAGTATAACTGCCACTGAAGAGACAAAAACTCTTTTTTCAGCTGACAGTGCTTACTCATATGTAGCGCGCCAGGTGGAGTTCGGACCACGAGTGCCGGGCACTGAAGCGCACCGTCTATGTGGCAACTGGCTGTCGGAGAAACTAAAGTCTTTCGGAGCCGAAGTCACAGAACAAACTGCCACCCTGACC
>JAIDSL010000193.1 GCA_029061255.1 Muribaculaceae bacterium | reverse complement strand
CTTGAGGAGTCACTCCATGCTGTCTCTTTGATTCTGAAGTATGGGGAATTCTGGTTTGACACCCTTCTCCATGCTACCGACCTTGTGCTTTGGACAGACGGAATGGTCGGGATAGTCTCAGGCGAGACCTCCGAAGAGGTTTCCTCCTCTATAAAGGCCGAAACATATGACCTTGCCTATAAAATAAATAATACACTGAAATCAATACGAACAACAACCACCAACTATAGGACAGGCGACCTTTCTCCGGCTCCGCTTTATCGCGACCGAAGCTCCTACCTGGCCGACCACACAGACTGGTACGCTCAGGAAGGGAATGATGAGAAATTCAACGAGGCCATCAATGAGGCGCGCATGGAGCGGCTTGAAGCTAACGAGAAGGTGGAACATACCCGCGAGATTGTATTCCAGTGTATTGGCGGTGTCTGCCTTGTGGCAGGAACTGTTGCAAGCATCGGGGCAATAGTGGCAAGCGGAGGGGCTGCCACTGCTTTCATAGTGGCGGGAACTGCCGCAAGCGTTGTCGGTGGAGTGAGTGCTATCGTGAAGACCTGCACAGAGTTTGAAAACAATGCAGTGGTAATTTCACAATGTGTCAATAGCGGCGATCTTTGCGGCAACAGCAATAGCGGCTCATTGGTAGGCTCCCTGCAAGACTCATCAGAGATACGCGACTGCATCAACATTGGCTCCGGAAGCAATGGGGAAAAAGTTTTCTGCGGTCATTTTGGCACTCGGGCCACTGCCCGCAGATGCATAAGCGTAGGAAAGAACCTTGACGGACACGACACCGGTCATGGCGGCTGCGCCGGCATCCGCAAGGATGGAGCCGGGGCAAAGTTCGACACCTTCTACGAATGGGACGGGGGATCGATAGTATATATCGACGCTAAATACCTCAACATTCCTGATGTCTACAAATTGGTAGACGAGTCATGGGATATAACCGACAGCGCTGGAAGCATCTGGCGCAGGACACAGATACGGGATGACAAATATACATATCCCCTGCCGGCATTCTCAGAGATGCGGCACTAATAACCGGGTAACTAAAACACTTGCTATCATGAATAAATATATTATATCGTTGGGGGTCGCCCTTACACTTCTCGCTACAGCGTGCTCCGACCATTTTCAACCATTCGACACCAATGCCTCCGTAGAGGAGGCGGAAGACTATCGCATCAGTTATTTTGACATTGATCCTCTTCTAATCATTCTGGAATCAACAGATGATATGGGCTATGCGAATCTCAAATCAGGCTTTTTCGATCTTTCGACTCACACGGTTGAATTCAAACACAGTGCCGGAACTCTCAGATGCGGTATTCATCTTCAGGATTCAAAGCACCTTGAAGACGGTGAATATCTTTTGACGTTCTCTAATTCCGAGCATAAGCCGATACCCGGGATGGTAAGGGTGAGAATAAAGGATGAGCGAGTCATGGAGATCGGAGAGGCAAAGTCCTCATTTTCCCTTCGTCATGGATCGGGAACGGAGAGCGATCCCTACATCATCGGAAGTGAGAGAGACTTTATGACTTTTCTTAATGACCTCCGCGTGAACGAACTCACCAATGGACGTGACTGCTATTTCCTTCAGACAGCCGATGTCACTCTGATGGACCAGAGTTCCACCAAACCGGGACGCGGATATTTTGGATATTCATTTGCCGGCCATTACGATGGCGGAGGCTTTGCCTTGAAGGAAATGTACTACAGAGGGGCAGACAATCAGGATGCCGATTCGAATATAGGAATCTTTCCTACCCTTCTTGACGGTGCGGAAATATCCAATCTCAAAATTACCGGAGCCAATATCTCACACGTCTGCAATGACGTAGGTATACTTGCGGGCTCTGTCAAGGGACATGTCAACCTTGAGAATATAGACGTGCAGGGAAATATCCAGGGGGAAAAGGGTGTCAACGTCGGAGGCCTTGTAGGAAGGATTTCTAATGGCGACATCTTCGCTGACGAAATCAAAATGCGTACAAGCGTACAGGCTCTAAGATGTGTGGGTGGTCTTATAGGTTATGTCGATTCCGACTATCGCACAAGAATCCAGAATGTGTCGACTCCCGACAGTCATTTCTCGGTGGAAGGACACGACGCTATAGGGGGCTTGATCGGCGCGGCCACCGGAAATAGCCTTGGGATTGAAAACGCAGTTCTCTCCCATGTGGTAAGCAAGGAAGACAGCGATATCAGAACCATCAGCACGACAGGAGGCACCGGCACCGGAGGCATCATAGGGGTGATCACTGGCGACGAAATGTATTTTGACATGCAGGCTGTTTCTGTGGCATGTCCGGTAGGGGGTATGAACAGGATAGGAGATCAAGTAGGAGGTCTGATCGGCTCTCTTGACAGAGTGCGTAATTCGAAAATCGGAGGAAGTGTCACCTCCATTGTCTCGGGCAATCGTTATGTAGGTGGCTGGTGCGGCTATGCATATATTCCGGATTCATCGGAATTCACAATATTCACTAATGACGGGAATAATTATGTGCTGCCCGACAACAGTGCGGCATCCATTGAAGCAAACAGCTGTGCCGGCGGCGTGTTTGGATCGTTCAGGGCTAAAGCATTGGGCTCAGGTATGAAGTGTGTGCGGGTTGCGGTCAACGTGGAGGCCTCAGATGAAATGGCAGGTGGAGTGATAGGCTTGCTTGAAGACTGCACTCTATGCGTCAATAATTTTGATATGTCTTCTTCCACTATGCAGGTGACCGGCGGATGCGGTATCGGCGGAATAGTTGGAAAGGCTGTAAGATCAACTCTGTTAGGAGATATTAATGTGGAATTTAATCATTATATCGGACCATCTGCCGTGCCGGATGCCGACAGTTTTATGCCTGCATACTCGGGCATTGTTAAAGGCAAGATTGATGTCGGAGGGATATTAGGCAGAGGAGAGGATGTAAGTCTGCAGCAGCTATGCTGCATGGCAACTGTTATAAGTCTTGGGGCTGATAATCTCGGAGGCATTGCAGGAAGTGTCACCAACTCAGATTCAAAGAAGACAATAGAAAGCTGCGTGTCAAAAAGCATGATAAATGTCCCCGACCATAGTAACATAGGAGGAATCCTCGGTTACTTCCGATGCAACAGCTACACAGAAATTACAAACTGCATCAACTTCGGTGAACTACATGGAGGAGAAAACACAAGTGGCATAATAGGTCTTTACAAGAAATATTGGGAAAATGAGTCTGCCGCAGGATTTAAACCGGCAACCATAAAATATTGTGTCAATGCAGGCGATATTTCAGGAAACACTTGCGTTGGTGGTATCATCGCAAATTGTGGCATGTCAATCAATAATGATGCACTGATGGATGAATCACATCTTATTGTTTCGACATGTGGAAACTTTGGGAAGATATCTTCAGCCGCTAATTCCTCAGAAGATTCCGGTGTGGGAGGTATTGTGGGTTATGGGAAGCATGCTATGCGCGTTGAATATTGCAGTAACCACGGCACTATACTGTCAACAGATTCCCACAAGGCTGTAGGAGGAATTGCCGGGTCGCTCGGAAAAGATGCCACAGCAAATAACTTCCAGACATACTGGAGCAATGTGGAGGTTCACAGCTGCGTCAACTTTGGGACTGTTGACTCTCAGTATTCTTCAACCCATGTAGGAGGGATCCTTGGTTTTATGGAGGAAGGTCCAATGTCACATTTGAAGAATTGCGCCAATTATGGTGAAATTCTCCATAAGCATGACAGTGATAACGGAGGAATCCTTGGTTATGTGGATCATCTCGGAAATATTTACGACTGTGTCAACGTAGGCCATGTGGAGAATGGGAATGCAACTATCGGCACCCACAAGGGAGGCTCCATCTTCTATCATGATGGGTTGAATCTTATTGACGGAAGCGGAAAAACGTGGCCAAGCGGTCATGTAGTGAAGAAGGAGGATATTTTCAACGATTATGCATATTACCATATCAACTTTGATGACTACTGGGATATGTCTACGAAAGGTCCGATTCCGAAAGGATGCCGCTTCTAACAGGAATAATCATGCAATTAATCCCATTTTATTGCAATTTTCGGACAATTATACCGTTATTTTTTTAATATTCAACATTCGCAAGTAAGAGAAGAGCATGCGAAAAAAACATCAAAACAATGACATCTTTTTTAATAGCTCTTGCAGCTTTGATTTTAGGATATTTCATCTACGGCGGTATCGTGGAACGTGTGTTCCGCACCGATTCATCCCGCCCCACTCCTGCCAAGACAATGGCAGACGGCATCGACTATGTTGAGATGCCTACATGGAAGGTATATCTCATCCAGTTTCTCAATATCGCCGGTGTAGGACCGATTTTCGGTGCCATAATGGGCATTATGTACGGGCCTGCTGCATTCCTTTGGATTGTACTCGGCACCATCTTCGCCGGTGCTGTCCACGACTTCATGTCCGGTATGATTTCACTCCGCCTTGGTGGTAAGTCTCTCCCGGAGATTGTAGGTAGCGAACTCGGTAAGAAGGTAAAGATTGTGATGAGTGTTTTCACCTGTATCCTGCTGGTGATGGTGATAGCGGTATTCGTTCGTACTCCGGCCAATCTTCTCGCTTCCCTTACTCCTGAACATCTTAATGCGACCTTCTGGGCAATATGCATTTTCCTTTACTACATTCTTGCCACTCTCCTACCCGTTGATAAACTTATCGGCAACCTCTACCCTGTCTTTGGCTTCGCCCTTCTTTTCATGGCTGTAGGGATTATGGGATATATGATTGTCAACGCGGTGCCTATTCCGGATGGATTCTCGGATGGTCTTTTCAATCGTCATCCTGCCGGTGAGGCTGCTCCTATCTTCCCGATGATGTGCATATCGATAGCTTGCGGTGCAATCTCCGGTTTCCATGCTACCCAAAGCCCTATGATGGCTCGCTGTCTCAACAATGAGAAGCACGGTCGCAAAGTATTCTACGGTGCTATGGTATCGGAGGGTATTGTTGCTCTCATATGGGCAGCAGCCTCAATCGCTTTCACAGGAGGATACGACAAGCTTGCCGGCTATATGGCGGAGAACGGTTCAGACGCTGGCATATTGGTGCATGAGGTGTGCGTCACTTGGCTTGGCACTTTCGGAGGAGTCCTTGCGATTCTTGGAGTTATCGCCGCCCCTATCACTACAGGCGACACAGCGATGCGTAGCCTGCGCCTTATCATTGCTGACTCTATAGGATTGGAACAAAAGAAATTTATCAAGCGACTGCTCGTGACGCTTCCAATCGTTGCTGTCTGCTATCTTCTCCTGAATATCAATTTCGATGTGCTTTGGAGATATTTTGCCTGGTGCAACCAGACGCTTTCAATCTTCACCCTATGGGCATGCAGCGTCTACTTGGCTCGCTATCGTAAGGCCTACCTCATCACTATGATTCCTGCAATGTTCATGACTGCCCTTTGTGTCAGCTTCATATGCTATGCTCCTCTGGGAGCATATGTAGAGGGAATCGGACTCCCACTCGTGGCCAGCGAGGCGCTTGGGCTCATCGCCATGGCAATCTGCACTTTCCTCTTCTTCAAATGGCAACGCACCCTCTCCCCCGACCTTGTACCAACAGAATAAACGCAAGGACGCACGGCTCGTGCGTCCTTTTTTACTCAATGATTGCACTACAATCAGAATCTATACTGTATCGAAGCAAGAATTGATCGTGGTCTGATGCTGAATGAATGCTCCGACCGCGACAATGTCCCATACGTCACATATTCATATCTGCGTTTATTCAAAAGGTTGTTTGCCGTAAGCGACAACCTCACTTTATTACTCACATGCCACACGGCAGATGCATCGAGCAATGTCAGGTTGGCAGTATTTCCTTCAGGAAATCTTGTCAGGAAATGCTCAGCACCGAGAGTTAAATTCACAAAATCGTTAGGACTTATAGTTGCGAAAAGATTCTGGTGGAAAGTATGGTAACTGTTCGATCCCTCCTCTCCTATGCAGAGCCTTGAGAATCCATATTCTGCTTCGTAGTTTACAGATAGCCAACGCATGATACTTCCCTTGAAATAAGGTTTCACTCCTGCTGATACCTGCTTGTACGGGACCTCTTCATCATCTCGCATCGAAGTGGCCGAAGTAATATTGGCATTAGCATCTAATCCTACTACCATCTTGCTATGCCCAAGACCCTTGCTCATCCCACCTTTCAGATACCATGTATCATTATGAGAAAGCCTGTCAGCAAATGTTGAGATTATGAAATCTCCAATAAACTTCTGGTTAGACATTATAGAGCTTCGTCGATAACTGTACCCGGCGGTAAAATTTATGAACAGCGATTTAATAGGGTTCCGATACCTGTACGTTAAGGAAGCTCCAAAATCATGGGAGTACCTGTCTGGATTCTGTGCGATAAGGAGATTCCGGTAATCAGAAAGAATCGGGACATTGATGTTTAGATATGGTTGCGGAGAACCGAGTCCGTAGGATAACACACCCGATAGTTCAGATTTTGAGGTAAGCTGTCTCCACAAACTATAGCGAGGTGAAACGTCAAGATAATCATGCTGTCCTGATATGGAATAGTGCTTCCACTTGACGGGCACTCTAAGTGACATTCTCCACCCATTACGGTCATAGTCTACTTGAGGAGTGGCATAAAGATTCGAAAGGAACGCCTCGTGAACACCTCTGTTTTCATATCCTTCAAGGCCTGTCAATGAAGTGTTCAATCGATGATAATCTAAGTCCACCCCTGCAGTGAGATAATATTTCCAGAATCTGGTTAACTTTCCGAAACAGGTTTCTGTTGTGCTCCTGACATCAGTGGTGCCTACGATCTGCAGAGCATCCTCTTCACCGAAGACCGATAAATGGTCAGGCCGACGGCTGAATGTATTGCGAGATATGAGTGTAAAAAGTTTCTTTTCATTCCGTTTTACAAGCTTAAGGTCATTCTCCGCACGAAAACTTTTCCTGTCCACTCGTTGCGAAAGATCAAAAGATCCGGTAATAGCAGAGTTTGACTTGTCAAACACACCGGATAAGGTAAGTTGATCCTTTAGATAATAACCACGCTTATTTGTCTCGCTGTTAAACTGCACCGACATATCATGACGTTGGGTACGTTGTTTATCGTTTTGGATAAAAGTAGGTATCTCATTGCTGAAATAGTCAGTGGTAATGCCCGAACTATAGTCAAGACGGTCACCCATATAGTTCAATTTAAGACGCATTGAGGTGTCTCCTGATCTCCATGCCGTTATCGCGTTAGCAAGCCATGAAAGATTGTCACGCGTTCGTTTTTCCGACAGTGGCACATTGACAAAATCTGCACTTATATATTCCGGCCATAAAGAAGAAACATATTCCCATGAGAACATTTCTCCAAAATTATGATCACGGATCTCGTTTGCAGGATTCCATCCTGTATTATCTGCCTTCAATGTAAGCAAATTCTGGATTTTCCTTGCCATTCGCATCGCAAAGAGAGATCCATCGTATAGAAACGGCTGAACTCCTGCAGCTGCTTGTGCTACTCCTACCCAACGGCTTCGCGCATCATCTTTCAATTTCAAATTTATTCCTGCTTCTTCAGGAAATTCGATCCCTTCGAGAGCCTTGACCGGCTGATGATTCTCCATAATCTCAACCGACTTAACGTCTTTATGCGATATGTTGTTGGTTGCAAGACCATATTGCCCTCCGATAAAGTCATTTCCGTCAAGGTAAAACTTGTTGATAGGTTTTCCCTGATACTCTATCGTGCCATCTTCCTTAACCTTGATTCCGGGAAGACGCTTGATGACATCAATTATGGCATTATCTTTTGCATTTGCATACCTCGATACATTGAACACGAGTGTATCACCCTTCGCATAGATATCAGGAGCCTCGACAATGACATCGTTAAGCTGGGTTGCTTTCTGATTGAGACGAACCTCCGACAAATCGGTTGTGATAGGTAAAGTCAGGGTCTCGTATCCCATGCACTTGAAAGATACTGAGTCAACAGCACTCTTAAGTTCAAGTATAAATTTTCCGTTATGATCAGTTGATGTAAACGCACCTTTGGTTTTCACTATCGCACCTGCTACAGGTTCTTTCGTCTCGGAATCACGGACTATTCCCCGGAGTTCGCCCTGCTCTGCAGCCAACGACGGCATCAAACTGAACAAAATATACAAAATTAATAAAGTAGTTTCTTTCATTTCTTCCAGTCATGTTCAATAAAATCATACTGAATTTCTATCGGATCATAAGCATCAAGGCATACATTTCCTGCCTCATCGGTCACTGTCACATGCCTGCCGGTAGCTGTCTCAAAATAAGCATATGGATTTATTTCATAGCGATGTTTGATGTCATATAAATCCTTTCGACTCACTTTGTTGTAGGGCACCTTGTAGACGGTGATAGGTCGGTCTGCTTTTGACTTGATACCGATGCATTCAAAAGTGTAGAATCCATTCTCATCTGAGGCTTTCATAATAAGCCCCGGAAGCCCTTGAAGTTTCCATGGGCCTTCCGACAGCGGGATATCCTCCGTATAGAAAGCCGTCCATTCTTTTCCCCGGAATCTGCACTTTGCGCTTTGGCAATCATAGCCAAGTACGTTAATGACAGAATCGGTGAGTTCCCATTCAAGTTTTGGTATATCCTCCTCATAACGAAACCAGTCCATGCAAATTTTTTCAGTATGAGTTAATTTTCCTGATGGATAGTTTTTATAAATGGTCATAAATTCCCCATTGTTAAGTTTTCCTTCACTGGCTGCCCTGACTATTTGTTCGTCTGAAGAGCGCATTATGATTGAATCTACTGTCAGGTTCCTGTAGCTCGAGAATTTGGAGATACCTTCATTCCCTATCTGTAAGAGCATATTATCGCTTACGTAGTTTTCTTCAAGAGAGGCAGTCGTATCTACACAGTAACTGTAGTCATATACGAATTCCAGTCTTTCGTTTGCAAGTGTTTCCGTTTCTGGCACTGAATTCTGAGCGAGAGTGAGAACTCGACGTAAAGTTTTTCCGGATGCCATAGTCACTATGACACAGATAAAAGCAATGCTTAGAATGTTTTTTTTCATGAGTTGTCATTTTTATTTTAGAATTCTTGTCTTTAAGAAGACACTGCAAAATTACATCAAAACACCCTTTACAGAAGAATATAATCATTACTCAAAAATTATGAAATTATTACTGAATTATTACTCTTTGCCAATTTCTTACCGCGATAAGGCTTTTAATAAATTATATTTTGTAAATTTGCATCATGGAAAAAAGAATAAAGACTCTATATATCATCACCATTGCGGCTATACTTACATTTCTCGGAATGCAGGTATATTGGCTCTATTGTCGGTATGAGGCATCTTTGAGCGAGCAGGAAGACAAAATTCTGGCTGCTATTCAGACGCAGATGGAAGATTACTTCAATAAGGATCGAAAAACATATTGGAACAATAAGTTTCTTACCAGTTACACACTCTCCACTGTTAGAGATTCTCTCGACATGAAAGGTTTTAAAGCTGAGATTAAGTGGTTTGACAGAGAAGAGTATACCAAATATTTAGAAACAGATTCAATTCATTCTAAAAATGGAATGACAAAAAAAGAAGAATCTTTTTGGACTGATTGGACTCCGAAAATAAGAAAATCATACGAAACTACTAATGCTCCTTCGGAAGGTGACGTATGGAAAGCTATGAAAAAAGTTGATATTGAGTTCAGCCTTCCAATGTCTGCCAATCGATTGGATTCTATAATGTCAGCAATCGGGCTGGAAGGGAAATCAAGAATCTTTAAGACCGATACCATGATTTGGAATTATAGCCTAACAGGGCATTCCTCAGTATTCAATCCTAAAGCGGCAGTTAGTATCCCCTATTCCGAACTTGAAAAGAAAAGGGCTGAATTTGTATTCTCCATTCCTGCCGGGGATGTGCTTAATGGAATGTGGGGTACCCTTGCGATAGCGGTACTTCTGTCTTGTTTTCTGATTATTTGTCTTATTTTCCAAATCAGCACTGTATTGAAACTCTCACGTCTGGATAAATTGAGAACCGGTTTTATTACCACTATGATCCATGAGTTGAAACGCCCTATATCAACTTTGAAGATGAGCGTCTCGGGACTTGAAAACGAACGAATGATGTCTGACCCTAATATAAAGAAGGAATTGCTGTTTGAGACAAGATTAGCTTTGGACAATCTTTCTGCCTATTTCTCAAAACTCCGCGACATTACATTCAACGACGTAGAACAAATTCCCCTTAATCTTCAATTGATAAACCTTAGAAGTATGTTAGAAGATATAATGGAGTCAACAGTTGTGCCTGCGGGTAAATCAGTGAAGTTTATAAATGAAATTGATGATTCAATGGTCGTTTCCGCCGATCCTACACACTTAAACAATATACTTAGCAACCTTGTAGAAAATGCCGTGAAATACTCCGGTTCTAATGTAGTGATAAAGGCTGAGGCTTCCGAAAATAATGGAATTGCTGAAATTCGCATCAGTGATACGGGCAATGGCATCCCGACAGGAGAACTGAAACATATTTTCAAACGCTTTTATCGTGGCAAAGCCGGAAGTGGAGACCAACCGGGTATGGGACTTGGTTTGGCATACGTCAAACTGTTGGTGGATGCACACGGTGGCGAAATAATAGTAGAGAGTACTGAAGGAATAGGAACCTGTTTCAATATAAGTTTACCTCAATAATGAAAAAGATTAAAATCCTCTTGGTAGATGACGACCTAAAAAACTCTATGTTGCTGAAACGCTTCATAGAGGCTGACGGATATGATGTGATATATGCCAACAACGGTCAGGTAGGATTGGAAATGTATCGGAATGAGAATCCTGATCTTATTCTTCTTGACATAAATATGCCGGAACTCGACGGTTTTGAGATGGCAAGGATAATCCGTCAAAGTGATAAGAAGGTCGTGATTTTCTTCCTGACAGACCGCACTGATAAAGTGGATAGATTACATGGTTTCTCATTAAAAGGCAACGATTATATCCCTAAGCCTTTTTATCCGGAGGAGCTTATTGCAAGGATTCATGAACGTTTTGACAGCGTGACACTTGATCAGGATATAGAGTTTACAATTGGCGACACCATATTCCGCCCTAATCTTTCTTCTCTGACGTATGCCGGTGAGACACACTCTCTATCAGTTCGTCAGACAGAGATTCTTCAGATGCTTGCAGAAAACATCGGTCGTCTGGTTGAGCGTGATGAGATTCTCGAAAAGATATGGGGAGATGCAAGCTATTCCAACTCACTTGCCCTCAATGTTCAGATCACCTATCTCCGCCGCCTCCTCAACGATCCAAGAATAACCATTACTTCCATAAAGAAGAAAGGCTACATACTTTCAACGGAAGTATGACTACGAATGACATGATACAAAAAAGCTGTTGGCTAACGGTTTCATCCGATAGCCAACAGCCCAATCACAGTAAATTGCCAATTCCTTTCTTTAAAGAAGATTCTCACGCTCTGTGATCTCTGCATCTGTCATTGTGTAGCCACCGAGACTTCCTTCCTTTGCCTGTATACAGATGTATACCATCGGTTCTTCCGAAGTACATTTCAGGTTACGATCGCAGTTTGTCGCTACACGAATTACTGAGCCTTCTGCTACATCAAACACATCGCCGTTTACCTGGAACTTACCTGCTCCTGAAAGAATGATATAGTTCTCTTCATTCTCCTTGTGGCTGTGGAAGAAGGGCACGGCCTGACCTGAAGGAAGTGAACCGAAAGAAATCTCACAGGATGTCTGGCCAGCTGCATCCTTCACAAACTGCTTACCCTCGAAACCTTTAAGGCTTCCTACAGATACATGGGCGAACTTTTCGCCCGAATTCAAAATCTTTACCTCGCTCATATTTTTATTTCTATAAAAAGTTTCTTAACTTTGCAGTGGAAACCCACTTTCTTTTTGATAGTGCAAAGATAATATTTGTTTTTCACCCGTACAAGAAGTTACCTGATGGAAACACGCTTACTTTCAAGTAACCAATATTGATTATGAACGCATTACCGCTGCAAGAAAATCTGAAAAAATTCACACATATCGAGGCTTGCCCTATCCGCAACATCATATCAAGATTTTCGGGGAAATGGACAATGCTCGTTTTGTGTATACTCGCCGAAAATCCCTCTACCAGATTCAACGCCATAGGGAAAGCCATTCCTGATATTTCTCCAAAAGTTTTATCTGACACTCTAAAGAATCTTGAATCTGACGGTCTCATTACTCGGAAGGTATATGCTGAAATTCCCCCACGAGTAGAATACTCTCTTACTCAGTTGGGAGAAAGCTTGATACCTCTAATAGGCAATCTCATTTCATGGGCCATAGACAACTACGAATTTTTTCATAAAAAATGTTGATCTGGAATCCTTGGCACGGCTGCCACAAGATTAGCGAGGGATGCGATCATTGCTATATGTATTTCCTTGACAGCAAACGAGGTGTTGACACTTCTGTTGTGACTAAAACCGCAAACTTCAATCTACCTGTTCAACGAGACAGAAAAGGTAACTTCAAGTTGAAATCCGGCATGCAGATTTATGTCTGCCTCTCTACCGATTTCTTTGTAGAAGAAGCAGACAAATGGCGGCAAGAAATATGGCATATAATACGTCAGAGATCAGATATCGCTTTCAGAATCTTGACAAAAAGAGCGCATCGAATCAAGGAATGTCTCCCTGATGACTGGGGAGAGGGCTATCCGAATGTCATGCTGTCGGTAACATGTGAAAACCAAAGACGAGCAGATGAAAGGCTGCCGATTCTTCTTTCCATTCCTGCAAGACACAAGGGATTTATGGCAGCTCCTTTTATAGGTGAAATTGACGCAGCTAAATATCTTGTTACCGGTCAAATCGAAGAAGTATTATGCGGAGGCGAAAACTATGATGGAGCTCGCGTTTGTCGCTATGAATGGGTGGAAAGCTTGGCAAAGCAATGCATTGAGCATGAAGTGACTTTCAATTTCATTGAGACAGGCACCGTATTTGAGAAAGACGGAAAGACATATCGTATTCCATCAAAAAGAATACAAAGCACTCAAGCCTATAAATCAGGTTTGAGCAAAAGCTTCGGAAAACCAAAATTTGAACTAAAGCACCCCTCAGGAACACTCTTTGAAACTGAACCATACACTCCATTTTTCCGGGAACATTGCAGTACTTGCGGCTCCCGCCTTACCTGTAACGGTTGCTCCAACTGCGGCAACTGCGACATCACCTACAATCCCATTTATAAGTAACAAAGACCGGCGTGAGATTTGCCGGTCTTAAAAAAATATCTTGTCTATTATTATTTTTCGACTTCTTTCACCCATTTTTCGATTTCCTCGTCGGAAACATCATTCATAAGCAGTCCTTTGCCAAATGTCAAGTCCGGATACTGCTCGCGGAGTTTCTGCTCACTGTTAATGATGTTGCTTCCCCCGGATGTCATGAATGGCACAATTGTCTTCCCCTTAAGGTCATTTGACTCAATAAACGTGTTGATGATAGTAGGATGTGTGTTCCACCAGTTAGGATAACCGAGGAATACAACCGAGTATTCCGTAAGGTCAGTGACTGAATCCTTAAGTGCAGGACGGATTGAGAAATCACGCATCTCCACAGAGCTACGGGAAAGTGAATCTCTCCAATCCAAATCAGCTTCCGTATAAATGGATTCGGGCACTATCTCATAAACCGGAAATCCGGTGAGATCAGCGATTCTCTGAGCTGCTTTGGCGGTCACGCCACTTGCCGAAAAATAGCATATAATCGACTTGCTGTCAGAAGCTCCCTCTCCCCTATTCTTTTCTGATTTTGACGAGCAGGCACATAATACCATCACCGCCGTCACTGCCATTATCATGGCTACTTTGAATGCTTTCATTTTCATTATAAATTAGTATTTTATTTATCCGAGACTATTTTCCATGCTTCGATACATCGAGTCTTTGAAGAATCACCTCGTTTGGCGTCGACCTCTTGGTCTTTACATAAAACGGCAACAAATCCTCATAAAGACCTGCTTTTACCTCTTCATTGGGAATACCGAGACGGTAACG
>JAIDSL010000192.1 GCA_029061255.1 Muribaculaceae bacterium | reverse complement strand
ATATTAACGTTTTCATATGCATTCTAACTGTATGGTTTTTCCTTTTTTATTTGATTATTGTGTGTTTCGAAAAATATCATTAAATTTGCGTGTGTAGACCGATATGCGGAAGTCCGGTCAAGGGCCAAGCGGCTGGGTCTGCTGATTTTAGGTTAACAACGTTTATCCACGCTCTTTCTTGACATCTTGAAACTTCACGACAATAGAGCCTTGCAGGATTTCGCTATTACAATGATCTTACTGCAGTTCAGAAGTGCTGGTACACTGGGGCAGTACAATTACCTCAAAAAACGGAAATAAATTACCTCAAAAAACGGAAATAAATTACATCAAAAAACAGAAATAAATTACCTCAAAAAACGGAAATATAGTTGGAAGATGACGAGATTATTATTATCTTTGCAGTCTAAAATATAGTAAGTATGAAATATCTTCCACGAATTGCTGACGCAGAACTCAAAATGCGTTTAAATTATATGGGTGCAGTCCTAATAGAGGGTCCCAAATGGTGCGGCAAGACAACAACTGCAGAGCAACAGGCCCACAGTGTTATTAAACTGCAGGATCCTGATATGCGTGGAGCTTATTTGGCTACGGCAAAAGCCAAACCTTCCAATCTCTTGAAAGGTGATACTCCACGGCTAATTGATGAATGGCAAGATGTTCCCATTTTATGGGATGCTGTACGTACCGAGATAGACAAACGGGGTGGAGAGGTCGGCCAGTTTATCCTTACCGGAAGTAATTCTGTAGATGAAGAACGGATAAATCATAGTGGCACGGGTAGAATCTCTCGAATGAAAATGTATCCCATGAGCTTGTTTGAGTCTGGAGAGTCTTCTGGTGAAATATCGCTTTTGGAGCTTTTTGATAATCCGAATATGGATATTGACGGAATCATGTCAAATGCAGGCATTAATGATTTGATTCGTTATGCCTGTCGTGGAGGGTGGCCTGCATCACTCAGACTGCGAAATTCTAATACTTCCTATAAGGTTGCAAAAGATTATCTCGAAGGTGTAGTTGAATCAGATATTACAAAAGTAGATAAAGTAAGAAGAGATCCAAAACTGGCAATGGCAATCATTAAAAGCTATTCCCGAAATCTTTGCACGTTGGCCAAAAAGGTCAATTTATTGAAAGACGTTAGAGCTATGAATGAAGGATGTACAGACAAAACTTTCGATGATTATGTAAAAGCATTGAACAGGTTGTATTTAATACAGGATATGCCAGCGTGGTCCCCGGCTGTACGTTCATCCACTGTGATAAGACGTAGCCCTAAAAGAGGACTCATAGATCCTTCAATAGCAATTGCTGCATTGGGTCTTTCTCCTGAAATCTTGGAAATGGATTTAAAAACCTTTGGTTTCATTTTTGAGTGTATGGCTATACGAGACTTACGGGCTTATTCGCAAGCAGCCAATGGGGAAATTTCGTATTATCACGACAGATATGATTTGGAGGCTGATGCAGTATTGCATTTAAACGATGGAAGATATGCTCTTATAGAATTCAAATTGGGTAGTACTGAAATAGACATGGGAGCATCGCATCTTATAGAAATTCGTGAGCTTGTAAGAAAATACAATGCAAAAGAAAAACAAATACAGATGCGTGAACCAGATTTGTTAATAGTTATAACAGGTGGTCCCATAGCATACCGTCGTACCGATGGAGTATTGGTTATCCCATTGGCTTGTTTAAAAAATTGATATTGTAAATTATTATTATATTCCTAATACGAATGTTTGAATAACTACGGAATTTGTTTGTGTTTTGCGAGTGTTACTCGTTTTTGTTGAGTGAGCGTTACTCGTTTTTGTTGTGTGAGTATTACTCGTTTATTTTGCAAAGTTAGTGATTTTCCTTAAATTATGCAAGGATATTAACGTTTTCATATGCATTCTAACTGTATGGTTTTTCCTTTTTTTATCTGACTATTGTGTGGGTAAAAAAATTTCATTAACTTTGCGGGTGCAGACCGATATGCGGAAGCTCGGTCAAGGGCCAAGCGGGCGGGTCTGCTGATTTTATATTAACAGCGTTTATCTGACGCTCTTTCTTGACGATTAGGAACTTCGCAACTTTCAATCACAGTCAGGAATGAGACAACGGTAGACGCCTTAGTGGTTGTATTGCCTTTGACGGCCAGCGCTAGAGCGTTGGTAGAATTGGTGTATACTACTGCGTGAGGCTTCTGCGTTGTCCGTTCGACTGTGATGGGCATTGCGAAGGCCTCTAATCGTGGAACGGGCAACAGGTATGGCTCTCACGCTTTTTTATTAAGTAATGTCCTGCAATATTGAGCCTTGCAAGATTTCATAACCACAATGAAACAATCTTACTGTAAATCAGGAGTGTTCCGAAATTTCCTATATGTGAGAAAAAATGACTGCAAACAGTGTTAAGAGGCTTTATTATCAACATATGTTGAGAGTTTTTATTTTTATTTTATGTAACTTTGCACTATATTCTGTATGACTTCGAAATATGAAATGAACAATCATCATTTTTCTCGCATATCATTTTGGCTTTGCAGCCAACGCAGAAGACAGTTACTCTGAAAAACTACCTTCTGATTGTTATCGTTAGACTGAGATTATAAAATAAATAACTGACAAATGAGATTTGTATATATATTATTGTTTGCGTTTCTTGCGGTAGCTTTATGCGGCTGCAACAGTGATATATTCATAGACGAACCTGATTGGGAGGATTTTAATGATATAACCATTGAAGGTGACGGTGGAGAGGCAATTCTTGTCATCCCCACAAAGAATCTTGAGCGTTTCGAATTCGATCTGATGAGCGAGAGTAAACGATATTGCACATATTATAATGCGCAAGGCGATATAATCAGTTCAGACTCTCCCGCATCGGAGATAACGCGGATAGTTTTCGAGACAAAATTCAGAAAGCTTGAGTTGTGCAAGGATGATTCCAGACTGACGATCAGAAGCATCTGCCAAACATCTCAAGATGACTCCCATTGGATCATCAGGCTTGAATATACCTATGGCGCACGCTCTATCGAGTTTACGGTATTGCCGGGCAAACCCTTGCGTTTTGTAGAGGTTGCCTATAATGACGATATGGTCGTGGACGACAGGGCGAAGGTGTCAAGTTTCCGTGATGGATTCACAAACAATGGTCCGCTTCCCCAGACTGTGACCATACGTCCGTATCTCAACGAGCTTGCCTCGATACTGGTTGAGCCGGTTGGCAGGTATTCATGGCTCAATGGCGAGCGGGTCGATATGCCTGTGCCTATGTATGTAAATGAAGAATGGGTCATTATGCAGAAGAACGGTATACGTCCCGGCGACAGATTCACATATGAGGGCCCGGATAGATTCACCAAAATCGATATCGATATCCCGGAATATTCATCGGTGAATATTTTCACCGATGTGGTCTATTCAGGCGCGAAAGTATCCGGCTGTATGGTCTTCCATAACGAGATACTTGACCTTACATTTTCAGAAGACATTAAAGTGACATCCCTTTATCCTATCCGTCATGAGATCAGAATCGAAGATGCGAAATAGAATCCTGTCAGTCATCGCCGCGGTAATTTGCTTTGGCTCGACAGCAGTGGCTGATACTGTTCCCCAAATGTTCTCCCTGCCGGTGGAATGGCGTTTAGGGTCGGAAGCGTCGTCTGCCGGAGTCCTGGCGACCAACAGTTATCTGCGTGGTGAAAACAGCATGGGGAAAAGGATAAGCACTGCGTTCGGCGCCGCGCTCCGTGCAGATTTCAGCTTCAATCCTGCTACAAGGGAAGGGATGCTCTATCCCGGGCTCTATCAGGGCATAGGACTTGGCATGAGCGAATATTCACCCATAGGACTACTTGGCACGCCGGTGTCAGCCTACGTTTATCAGGGAGCTCCGATATATCGTTTCAGCGACCGTATTAGTCTTGGATATGAATGGCAGTTCGGAGCGGCATTTGGCTGGAAACATTACATCAAGGATATTGCTGAGGATAATGTGGCCATAGGAAGTTCCGTCACGGCACACATGGGAATCTTCTTCAAACTCAATTACCGTTTGTCGGAACAGTGGGGCTTATTTTTAGGAGTAGGAGCCAACCATTATTCCAACGGCAATACCTCGTTCCCCAACAAAGGGGTAAATACCGTTGGGGCTTCGATCGGTTTCGCATACGTGTTGAATCCGCAGAGCTTACAGAAAGGAGCAGCTAAAACGACCACAATTCGAGATAAAGGTAGAATATGGATGTATGATATCATGGCATTCAGCGCCTGGCGTAAGAGAGGAATGATCGTTGGCTATCTGGAAGAAGGGGTTGTATGTCCTGGAAAATTCGGAGTATTAGGACTTCAGCTGTCTCCGTTATACAGGATCAACCGTTATTTCGCGGCCGGGCCCTCACTTGACTTCCAATGGGACGAGAGCGGAGGACTGAAGCCATACTGGGTGGAAGGCTCTTACGATGAGAACATAAAGTTCAGACGGCCTCCTTTCGGGGAACAGATAAGCCTGGGGCTGTCGGCCAATGCCGAATTGACGATGCCCATATTCTCGGTCAATGTTGGCTTAGGTTATGACTTTGTCAATCCGAAGGGAGACAAGCCTTTCTACCAGTCGCTGACCCTGAAGACCTTTATCACGAAAAATATCTATATCAATACAGGATATCGGCTTGGTGACTTCAAAGATCCACAGAACCTAATGCTTGGTATTGGCATAAGACTGTAAATACAACATAGGAAACGGAATAAATTACCTCAAAAAACAGAAATAAATCACCTCAAAAAACAGAAATGTAGTTGGAAGATGACGAGATTATTATTATCTTATTCCTTATACGAATGTTTGAATAACTACGGAATTCGTTTGTGTTTTGCGGGTGTTACTCGTTTTTGTTGAGTGAGTGTTACTCGTTTTTGTTGAGTGAGCGTTACTCGTTTTTGAGTGTTACTCGTTTTTGTTGTGTGAGTGTTACTCGTTTATTTTGCAAAGTTAGTGATTCTCCTTAAATTATACAAGGATATTAACGTTTTCATATGCATTCTAAC
>JAIDSL010000191.1 GCA_029061255.1 Muribaculaceae bacterium | reverse complement strand
TAATATTATAGCAAATCTAACTAATATAAGATTAAAATGGAAGAAAATCTCGTGAAAACATGCCTTCACGACCGCCATGTGAAACTTGGGGCACTTATGTCACCATTCGGCGGTTTCGATATGCCTATTCAGTATAAGGACATCACTACCGAGCACAATGCAGTGCGCAATGAAGTGGGTGTTTTCGATGTCAGCCACATGGGTGAAGTGCGTGTGTCAGGTCCTGAAGCTTACAAATTCGTTCAACATATTTTCGTAAACGATGTTGCCGGAGCACCTGACGGCCAGATTTTCTACGGTATGATGTGCTACGAAAACGGTGGCACAGTCGACGACCTCCTTGTATATAAGGTGAACGACAACGAATATTTCCTCGTGATCAATGCAGCTAATATCGATAAAGATGTAAAATGGATCTTCGATAATGCCGAAGGCTACGATGTAAATATTGAAAATGAAAGCCCATATTATGGCGAGCTTGCCGTGCAGGGTCCCAAGGCTGAAGAAGTACTCTCTAAGATTCTCGGTCTTCCTCTCGAAGAAATAGCATTTTATAATTTCAAGACTTATCATCTCGAAGGGGAGGATGTGATTATCAGCCGCACAGGCTATACCGGAGAGGATGGCTTTGAAGTCTATGGCTCCCATGACTTTACTGTGCGTCTTTGGGATAAGCTTATTGAAGCCGGTGTTCAACCCTGTGGTCTTGGCTGCCGTGACACCCTTCGCTTTGAAGTTGGTCTCCCTCTTTATGGTGATGAACTTGCTGCCGACATTACTCCGATTGAGGCAAGCCTCTCTATGTTTGTAAAACTCGACAAGGAAGAATTCATCGGCAAAGAAGCTCTTGCTCTTCAGAAAGCAGAAGGCGTGAAACGCCGTATTGTCGGAATCGAACTTGAAGGAAATGCAATTCCACGCCATGGCTATCCGGTTGAAGTAAATGGAGAAGTAGTAGGCGAGATCACTACCGGTTATCGCTCCATTGCCACAGGGAAGTCTGTGGCAATGGCAATGATACAGAAGCCATACGATAAACTTGGGACAGAGGTAGAAGTGCGCATCCGCAAGAAGACATTCCCCGGCAAGGTTGTCAAAAAGCGCTTCTATGACAAAAACTATAAGAAATAATTTCATGCAATTCATAATTCAAAATGCATAATGCATAATTGTTTGCCACTGAATTACAGTCAACATCTTAGATGCCGCATTATACATTTTAATTGAGTAGCTGAATAAATTCTTCAAAATAAAATATTATTAACTTTAGCATTTTGATTATGCATTATGCATTATGAATTTAGAATTATCTAATTATACATTATGCATTATGCATTATGAATTATGCATTAAATCAATATAGCAATGACAATCAAAGACAATCTCCGCTATGCGGAATCTCACGAATGGGTAAGCCTTGACGGCGAAATTGCAACTGTTGGTATCACAGACTACGCTCAGCATGCTCTCGGCGATATCGTATATGTCGATATGCCTGAAGTAGGCGATGAAGTTGCTGCCGGCGAAGAGTTTGGCGCTGTGGAATCAGTAAAGGCTGCTTCCGATCTCTATTCTCCAGTAAGCGGAGAAGTCGTTGAAATCAACGAGGCTCTCGAAGATGAACCGGGTCTGATCAATCAGGATGCCTTTGCCAACTGGATCATGAAAGTGAAAGTCTCCGACCCCTCCGAGGTTGAGGCTCTTCTTGATGCTGAGGCATACGCTAAAATCTGCGAAGAATAATTAAATTAATGCATAATGCATAATTCATAATGCATAATCAAAAAGCTTCTGTTCGGGGCGTCTGTAATTATGAATTCTGCATTATGAATTATGCATTAGATAAAATTATGAATAGATATATTCCGCACACCGAAGAAGACATCAAGGTGATGCTTGAGAAGATCGGGGTAAATTCTACTGATGATCTATTCTCCGACATCCCGGAAGATGTAATTTTCAAAGGTGAATACAACATCCCTTCCGCTATGTCGGAAGTGGAACTTCGTAAGCATTTCAAAGAACTTGCCGACAAAAACAGCAATCTTGTTGTTTTCGCCGGCGGAGGTGCCTACGACCATTATTCCCCATCAGTAATTGGTCATCTTCTTGCAAGAAGCGAGTTCTATACTGCATACACTCCATATCAGCCTGAGATTTCTCAGGGTACACTCCAGTATATTTTCGAATATCAGAGCATGATATGCGAGCTTACCGGTCTGGAAGCGAGCAATGCTTCCATGTATGATGGTGCAACTGCCACAGCTGAGGCTGCCATGATGATGGTTGCTTCTGCTAAGAAGAAAAACCGGGTTCTGATTTCTTCTACTGTCGCTTCCCGGGTGGTGGATGTCGTGAAGACATATACAAAGTTTCATGGCATTGAACTCACAGTAATCCCTGAGAAAGATGGCGTGACAGATCTTGAAGCTTTATATGAAGCATTGGGTTCAGGAGATGTAGCAGGTGTCATAGTGCCATGTCCTAATAAATATGGTATTATTGAAGATTTCACAGGTCTTGCCGATAAAGTCCATGCTGTTAAGGCTCTCTTGACTATGACTTGCGACCCGTCAACTCTTGCCGTGCTCCGCACTCCGGCCGAATGGGGTGCCGATATTGCCTGTGGAGATGGCCAGACTCTTGGAATGCCCATGCAGTTTGGTGGTCCATATCTCGGTTTTATGGCTTGCTCCAAAGCTCAGCTCCGTAAGATGCCGGGGCGCGTGGTAGGTGCCACTAAGGATGCCGACGGCAAACGTGCTTTTGTGCTTACTCTTCAGGCTCGCGAACAGCATATCCGCAGAGAGAAAGCTACGTCCAACATATGTTCTAACCAAAGCCTTATGGCTCTTTATGCCACTGTTTACGTGGCATTGATGGGAAAGAAAGGACTTGAGGAAGTCAACAAGCTTAGCTGCGATGGTGCCCATTACCTATATCATAAGTTGCTGGCTACAGGAAAATTCCACAAGGTATTCGACAAACCGTTCCTGAAGGAATTTACTCTTCGCACTGACCTTGACGTGAAGAAAGTGAATGAATATCTTGCTTCGAAAGGCTATATGGGTGGCATTGACCTGGGAGAGGGTCTTGTTGAGTTTGCTGTGACTGAAAAGAGGACTAAGGAAGAAATTGATGAATTGGTAACTTTAATGCTGGAGGCTTAAGAAGATGAAATACTACGATAAACTGATATTTGAACTTTCACGTCCCGGCCGTGTAGGTTACGAACTTCCGAAAAACGGTTTTGACACTGACGGCGAAAAGGAAATTCCTTCTGACCTGCTCCGTAAGGCTCCTCTCGACCTTCCTGAGGTTTCGGAACTCGACGTAGTGCGCCATTACACTAATCTTTCCAACAAGAACTTTGGTGTAGACACCGGCTTCTATCCCCTCGGAAGCTGCACCATGAAGTATAATCCGAAAATCAACGAGGAAGTTGCCGCTATGCCTCAGTTTGCTGCGCTTCATCCTCTTCAGGATGCAGAAACTGCGCAGGGTGCGCTTGAGCTATATTGGAACCTCCAAAACGCTCTTGCCAATCTTGCAGGATTTGCAGAGTTCACCCTTAATCCATATGCCGGTGCCCATGGAGAACTGACCGGACTGATGGTGATGCGTAGCTATCACAAGGCACGTGGCGACCACAAGCGCACAAAGATCATTGTTCCCGATTCGGCACATGGCACCAATCCTGCATCTGCAATGGTAGCCGGACTCGAGGTTGTGGAAGTGAAGAGCCGTCCCAATGGTTCGATTGATATCGAAGACCTTAAGCCCCTTCTTAATGATGAAGTAGCAGGTATCATGATGACCAATCCGAACACCCTTGGCATGTTTGAGACTGAGATAGTCGAGATTGCAAAGCTTGTTCACGATGCAGGAGGACTCCTATATTATGATGGAGCAAACTTCAACCCGCTTCTTGGCAAAGTTCGACCCGGAGATATGGGTTTCGATATAATGCATATCAACCTTCACAAGACATTCTCCACTCCTCATGGTGGTGGAGGACCCGGTAGTGGCCCTGTTGGTGTAGCGGAGCATCTCGTGAAGTTCCTCCCCAATCCGCACGTGAAGAAAGATGCTGAAGGCAAGTTCTATGTTGAGAATGGCGAAGATGCCCTCGGAAGTGTTTCCACATTCTTCGGCAACTTCGGCGTGATGATGAAGGCTTATGCCTATATCCTTAGTCTTGGCAAGGAGGGCATCAAGGAAGTTGGTCCAATGGCTACTCTTAATGCCAACTACATTAAGGAAAGTCTTAAGGATGATTATTTGCTTCCTATAGATGGTGCTTGCAAGCATGAGTTTGTTTTCGACGGACTGAAAGATAAGTCAACCGGAGTGACAACACTTAACGTAGCCAAGCGTCTTCTCGATTACGGTTTCCATGCCCCAACCATCTATTTCCCGCTTCTTTTCCATGAATCAATGATGATAGAGCCAACTGAGACGGAGAGCCTTGAGACTCTTGATGAGTTTATTGATGTCATGCATAAGGTTGCGAAGGAAGCTCGCGAGACTCCTGACGAAGTCAAGAATGCACCTCTCACAACCATCGTGCGAAAACTTGACGAGACTACTGCCGCCAAGAATCCAATTCTGAATTATAAGGCTCTTAAAGAATCCAATAAGTAAGAATTTTTAATTCCTATCGTTGACAACGACGAAAACGTCGACAACGATGACAACTTAATACGACATGAAAATCATCATTATCGGCGCAGGCCCCGGCGGATACGAGACAGCTCTTGAAGCTGCCAAGAGAGGGCATGACGTAACACTTTTCAACGGCGACCGCCTTGGAGGAACATGCCTGAATGAAGGCTGTATCCCCACTAAATGCCTTTGCCGTAATGCTGAGATGATAGCATCCTTCAAGGAGGCTGAAAAATTCGGAGTTGACGACTTCACCTTCACGCTCGACTACAATAAGGTAGTCGAGCGTAAGAAGGAGGTCGTCGATACCCTTCGCTCAGGTATTGACTCAATGCTGAAGGGGGCAAAGGTCAATGTGGTGAATGCGATGGCGTCTTTCAAGGATGCTCATACTGTCACTGCCGATGGCAATGAATATACCGCTGATTATATTATTATTGCTACAGGATCTACTTCCCGTTCTCTTCCAATTGAAGGTCATGACCTTGATTGCGTTAAGGATTCAACACAGATGCTCGACATTGAGTATATTCCTGAATCGTTGACAATCATCGGTGGCGGAGTAATCGGTATGGAATTCGCTAATATATTTGCCTCGTTTGGATCGAAAGTGACTGTGATAGAATATATGAAGCAAATACTTCCTCCGTTTGATTCTGACATTGCCAAGCGCCTTAAGCAGACCCTTTCTAAGAAAGGGATCAAGATTGTCACCGGTGCACCTGCCAAGAAGATTGAGCAAAATGAAGACTATGAGGTTGTGGTCACTTACGATGTAAAAGGGAAGGAAGAGACCGCCGTAAGCTCTGATCTTTTGATGGCTGTCGGGCGTGCACCACGCGTAGATGGACTCAATCTGGAGGCAGCCGGTGTGGAATATTCGCCAAAAGGTATTGTTGTGGATGACTGGATGCGTACTAACGTGCCTCATATCTTTGCAATTGGAGATGTTAATGCGCGTATGATGCTTGCTCACGTCGCTTCGTTCCAAGGAGTGCATGCTCTCAATGCTATTGATGGGAAGCAGGATAATATCGATTTCAATATAGTTCCGAGTGCAGTGTTCGTGGTTCCGGAGTGTGGTATGGTCGGCTTGACAGAGGAAGCGTGCAAGGCTCAAGGTATCGAAATCCGAAAGGGTCAGAGTTTCTTCCGCGCCAATGGAAAGGCCCTCGCTATGGGCGAGCCGGATGGACTTTGCAAACTCATATTCCGGAAAGATGACTGCAAGCTTATCGGTGCTCACATCATGGGCGTCGGAGCCGCAGACCTTGCACAGCAATGTGCTGATTTGATGAGCGCCGGCATGACCCTCGAAGGTATCGAAAATATTATCTTCGGCCATCCTACTGTTTCGGAAATAATTCTGACAGCTTGCCATAACGCCTGAAAATATTCATATCGCACGTGGATCCTATTATGAATTATGCATTATGAATTATGCATTAATGAAGTTATGAATCATGCTTTGAAAAAGATCGCCGCCATCACAATGGTCAGAGACGATGATTTCTTTCTTCGAAAGTGGGTGGAATACTACGGGAAAGAACTCGGTCGCGAAAATCTATACATCCTTTTCGACGGAGAAGATCAGAAAGTGCCTGATTTCTGCGAGGGGACACATACGTATATCCATAAGCGTCTGAGCAATCAGATAGTGGAAGGGGAGCGTGTGCGTCTTGGGCTGCTTAGCGATAAGGCAGCCGAGCTTCTTGAGAAAGATGGCTACGACTTGGTGATTGGAGTAGACTGTGATGAGTTTATAGTGGTAGATCCCAAACTTGGAAAAGGGTTGGCAGAATTCCTTTCAGAGCAGAAAATAGACTTCACGATTTCTCCTTTGGGTGTTGACATAGGTCAACACCTGGAGAAGGAATCGGAAATCGACGGAGACAAGAAATTTCTTGAGCAGAGGAGGTTTGGGTTCCTGGATACTCGCTACACAAAAGGCTCCATTATTGCAAAGCCTGTAAGATGGGGCAGGGGCTTCCATCGTGTCAAGGGCCATAATTTCCACATTTGCCCTGATCTATATCTTTTGCACTTTGGATGTATCGACATGAAGCGGATGCGAGAACGCTTCATGAATCCTGACCGTATCGGAGGCACTTCCACTCGACACTTCAAGAAGCGTACGCGCACAATCAATCTCGTGACGAATAATGAGGCTCAGGATTTCGATAAGTCGACTGCTCTGGCAAGAAAGATGCAGACGTGGATCCGTCCGGTATATTCTTGGAATAAGCCTGCAATGCTCGGACGAGTAATTGTAGTGGAGATTCCGGAAAGATTCCGTCATCTGGTATAGATTCGACACTGCAATCACGATGACAACTATGAAGATATCGACAATGACGAAAAATGCATCACCCATCGATGCTGTGATACTTTGGGTGGATGGAGATGATCCGGACTGGAAAGCAAGATGTGATGCTGCCAGAGGAGGGAATGCCTTGACACGAAGAGACGACATCGGAGGAGATCTTCGTTTCCGTCAGATGCGTGAGATTGACTGGTGTGTTGCCGGAATCAATAAGTTTGCTTCTTTCATAAGGCGAATATATATTGTGACCGACGGACAGAATCCTCATCTTGAGAATACGGTAGGGAAGTGGTTTGAGAATCCAATCCCGGTTGAGATTGTGGATCATAAAGTCATCTTTCGTGGCTACGAACAATATCTTCCAATGTTTCAAAGTAATGCCATTGAAACGATGACACATAGGATTCCGGGGCTCTCCGAGCGCTATGTGAATTTTAATGATGATTTTATTATCACTAACTATGTGAAGCCGGATGATTGGTTTACTGAAGATGGCTGTGTTGTCGATTGTGGCAAATGGATGCCAAATTTCATGCTTGATCTTCTTCATGCCATAAAGCCTAAGAAAAACGGATTAAAGACAGTAGGATATAAAGACATCATGGAAAACACTTCCAAGTTGCTGGGTATGAAAAAGACTTTTTTAATGCGTCATACCCCACACCCCATGTTAAAATCGCTGGGAGATAAGCTTTTTGAGGAGTATCCGGAATGTATAGACATCAACTGTCGCGACAAGTTTCGAGCACCATGTCAGTTTAATGCCCAGGAAGCTAACCATTTGATGGCAGCCAAGGAAGGTAGGTTAAAAGTGGTTTCTCCGAAAGGAAAGACACTTTTCTTAAAGCCATTTGCAAATCGACCCTATTATCTTCGAAATCATCTGAAGCCTTATTTTGAGGGAAAGCCATTGCCTCCGTTTACTTGTATAAACTCTCTTGCAGAGGCAGATCCGGAGGATAGAAAAATATTCATAGAATTTATGAATGATCTCTTTCCACAACAATAAGTTTTTGCCCATAGAAATTTCATTGAAAAAATTGTGGTTTTAAAGAAAGATGGAAGAAAAAATACCATTGACAATTGAAGAAAAACAGGCAATTATCTTTGACGAACTGAAAGACGTAGACAAATTTTGCAGGGAGAATAATATTCGATATAGCATAGCATATGGAACACTTCTTGGAGCTATCCGTCACGGCGGATTCATCCCTTGGGATGATGATGCAGACATTTGTATGCTTCGAGAAGACTATGATCGATTTGTATCTACATATAAGAGTGCAAAGTATCATATGCTTCAATACTGTCATAACTCGAAAGAAAAAGAAATTTTCTTCAATGGATATCTGAAAATTAATGATCCAACTACATATATAGAAACAGATCAAAATTTAATAAAATATGGTGTAGCTATTGATATCTTTCCATTAGATAGCGTACCTGAAGATAAAGTGGAGCGTCATAAATACAATCACAAAATAAGAAGTCTTAACAATCGCCTATACCATAGGCATAAGAAAGATCCAATATCAATTATTAAATCATACAGGCATTCGATAGATAAATGGTGGGAACTGCTTAATTCTGCGCTTCATGAGGAAAAGTACAAAGATAGTCCGATAGTGACACAATTCTTTTGTGCTACCGAAGATGAAGTAATCCTTCGAAAGAATCTCTTTGATGAACTTATCGACATTCCATTTAATGGCTACAATCTTCTCGGCTTCAAGGATTATCATAATTATCTTGTTGCTTCTTATGGAGAAGACTATATGGTGCCAAGGCATTGGGCTCAAAATTTCACTATTTATAGGAAGTAAGATGTAAGATAATTGTATATAGCTATATTTTTAAAACTGTAAGAAATGGAGACCAAGAAAGAACTAACGCTTGAGGAGAAGCATGAGATTCTATTTGATATCATGAAGGATGTGGATGCATTTTGCCGTGCAAATAATATCAAATATAGTATTTCTGATGGTACAATGCTTGGAGCGATACGTCATGGAGGATTCATTCCGTGGGATGATGATATCGACATATGCATGCTTCGTGAGGATTTCGATCGATTTGCTGCCACTTACAAAAGTGATAAATATCATTTGCTGTATAAGACGGATAATGGCGATGAATTTTTCTATGCAGGATTTATGAAAGTCAATGATCCGACTACATATTGGGAGGGTCCTGAAAAAAAACTAATCTATGGGCATGGTGTTGCAATAGACATATTCCCATTTGACAGTGTGCCTGAAGATGAAAAAGAGCGAAAGAAGCATATGCATCATATCAGGAGTGTAGACAATCGTTTATATCATAGTCAGAAGAAAGACCTATTGTCAAGGTTTAAATCAAGAGGTCATAGCATAGAAGGATGGTGGAATAAACTCAATGAGGAAGTGCATCATGGAAAATATTCTGATAGCCCATTAGTTGGCCAATCTGTTTGTGTCAAGGATGATCACGTTGTGATGCGAAAAGATATGTTTGACAATATAGTGGATATTCCTTTCAATGGTTATAATTTCCGTGGATTCGGAGATTTTCATGAGTATTTGACATTCTTGTTTGGACCCGACTACATGACCCCTAAGAAATGGGCTCATAATTTTACTATCTACAGAAGATAAAAAAATAAAAGAGGGTGTTGCAGAACTGCATTCTCCGCATCTTGTAGGGACGCACGGCTCGTGCGTCCGTTTTTATATTGTTGATTACCAATCTAATTGCATAGTGGACGCACGAGCCGTGCGTCCGTTATTATATTGTTGATTACCAATCTAATTGCATAGAGGACGCACGAGCCGTGCGTCCCTACATCAGAATATTGACCCATTTTGCAACTCCCTCTTGTTTCCAACAATTTCTATTATTTGTCGGGATATTTCCGGCGAAACCCGATTGTAGGATTTTCGTCCTTTTATCATATTCAGGAAAGAAAGGATCTCATAGCGTATTCCTTCTCCTTCCAATTGATAGAAATAGCGTTTGTTTTCTGAAGGATTCTCATATCTTACTTCAAAGTAGTCTGTTTTCCACCATGGGGCAGGGACGTAGACGTAGCCTTTAGTCCCGGATATTACCATTTCTCCTTCTGATTTCACACCTTGTCCCACTTTTATAGATGCCACACCGGCATCATAAATGAATGAAATCTTTGTGAATAGATCAAAGTCATCATCTCCCTTGAGAGGTTTTGAAAATCTCATTGTCTGCACATAGTCAGTGCCAAATATTTTGAATATTGGTAGCAAGGCGGTTGGTCCCCATGCAGTAATTGAGTTCCATAAATGTTTAGGAGGATTATCTTCATCTATGTCTATAAGGCTGGTGCATGTGGTGTCTACTGATAGGATCTCTCCAATGATGCCGCTTTTGATCAAGAGCATCATTCGATTGAATGCTAAAGAATAAGCTGTCTTGATTCCATCCATCAAAACAAGCTTCCTTTCATATGCCAAGTCGCTTAACTCTTTAAATTGATCGACGGTCATAGTGATCGGAGACTCACAAAGCACATTGACATCTGATTCAAGAGCTGTCTTAACTTGCGCATAATGTTCTGATGGCTTTGAAGCAATGTAGACTGCGTCGCACTTTTTGAGTAGGTCAACGTAGTCTTCAGTTTTTGAAGCCAAATCTTGAAGCTCTCTGTCAAGCACACCTTTAGATGAAGCATAGATACCGGTTATTTCTATGCCATTAACGAAATGGCACTCATTTTTGAATTTGTTGACGATGTTGGTTTCCCCTACGAGTCCAATTCGCAAAGATTGATGTTGACTTCTTATTTCGGTGCTTGAAATCCCTTCAGTCCTGTCAAGATATACTACTTTGCAGAATTCATTGAGATAATCAAATTTCCCAACCCAGTCAGAACCAACTGTAAATATATCTACCTCATATCGACGAATATCATCAATTTTCTGCCCCTCATATTCTTCGATAATAATTTTATCGGCAAGTCCTGTCTGGCGAATTGCCTCGACTCTTTCCATCAGAGATTGTCTGACATTGATTTTGCCACGTGCCATATCAAAATCATCGGCAGTGACACCCACAATAAGGTAATCTCCTAAAGCTTTGGCTCTTTCAAGAAGTCGTATGTGGCCTTCATGTAGGAAATCATATGTTCCATAGGTTATGACTTTTGTCATATCATATATCACCTTTAAGTTGAAGATCTTTAAAAGCAGCTATCAAAGTGTCGTTATCATCAGTAGTTAAAGCTCCAAAATGGCCGACACGGAATATGGTGTCTTTCATGTCTCCTCCATTCGGACAAATCCAGATACCGTAATTATCTTTAAGCTTAAGGAAGATTTCATGAGCGGAAGCAGTGGTTGGATGCAGGGGAGTCAGTGCATTCGACATAGATTCAGACACAATTTCAAAAGGCAATCCAATGATTTTCTTTCTGAAGTCTTCAGCTTGAAGTTTAATCTTGGATATTTCTGTAGAAGCCCCACCATTCTTCTTTATTCGCCGTAATCGGGCGTTGATTTGGCGTAATATTCCGACGGCAGGTGTAAATGGTGTCTGTCCCCTTTCTGCATTTTTCAAAGCACTTTTTAAATCAAGATACATAGTCTTTGTTTCGTTGTTCCAAACCCTTTTCAGAGCTCTTTCTGACAAGACTATTATTGAGATGCCCGGGGCACAGGCGAGCACTTTCTGAGAGCCTGTAATTATTACGTCTGCTCCCACTTCTGTCATGTCCAAGTGGTCTGCAAGGAAAGAACTTATGGCATCTATAACGTAAACCATATTGTTTCTCTGGCAGAATTCGCCTAAGAGTTTGGCATCGTAAAGGACTCCGGTAGAAGTCTCATGTATGTTGACCAAAAGCCCTGTGTATCCTTTTGATTCGTATTGCTGAAGCATTTCCGGAGTCACTGTATGTCCTCTTTTAGGTGTAATCGCAGTGTATGGAATGTGATGGATATCGCATATCTCAGTAAACCTATGTCCAAAAGATCCTCCATCCACTACAAGAAGTTTATCTTTCGGTGAAAAGACATTCATTACTACTGCTTCCATTGAAGCGGTGCCGGATCCTGTGATAAACACTACTTTGGATGCATCCGGTGCATTGACAAATTCTTTCATAATTGACTCATTTTCCAACATAATGTCGGAAAACTCCTGAGTCCGGAAATAAGGCACTTGTTCGCCTCCAATGGAAAGGACCTCGTCATCAGACATCACAGGTCCTACTGTGAAATTAAGCATATTCATTTATTTATATCATAAATCCCTCGTTATTCTAAAAAATGGAACTCCCATAAGCTTTGCAGCATATTTTGGAAAGTCTGATTCAAACATACCGTCAATCGAAACCGAATAAACTTTTGATGCTTTTGAAATCATGAAAAAATCAACAAAAGCCTTGATATGATTTGTATTGCCGGTGTTTCTCGTATCGACATGAGCTGTCTTGCCGGAGAGTGCATAAACATTCGGAATTTGTTGAGCTCTTTCAAGAAATAGACCGCTATCAGAAGTGACAAGTATTTTCTTATATTTCTGTCTAAAACTACCTGAAGCTAATAAATTTTTGATTTCATCCAAATTTGCCTGAATCAGGCGTTCTTTATATTCAGGATTGTTGATTTGTTTATAATGATACTCTTTAAAATCCCCCAGTAAATTTTGAAACCTGAATGCCATAGCAACATATTCTCCACCAATCATCATGGCGTGTCTATCCAATTCCTTTTGAAGTGTAGGCGATGGCTTAAAAAGGCTATTGAAAACTTTGCCCCAATCTTGATTGAAAGGAGCAAAATCAAGTTTAGTCGTTAAATCGACATTGCAATAAAACCTGATCTGACCATCATAATTTACTTTAAGCATACGCTTCCCTTTTTCATGGCGAGTACATAATGCCCTCGAATTAAATATTGAATTAGACATATTTTTGTCATCAATTGTCCAGTCATATTCATTAGGTACCAAGTAGTCGGTCAGCTGAAAGGGATAAGTATATTTTATTCGAAAAGGTCTGTTTAAATACTGTGCAAACAAAGCGCCTGAGATGATTCCTTTAAAACGATCCGTTATTCCTCCATGCCACATTCGTCCATCGACCATTGATATTATGGAGTTCCTCTCATTTGCATCAATGGAATCAATGTCATTTTTAATTGACAGATATTTGAGACCATAGAAAAACTCTTTGATTCTATGACGCAATCCTATAGTAATATCTGTATATTTAGACATATATTATATTTTGTTTATTCAATCTAATGAAAAGATCAAAACTTTGAAGTTGTCAAATAATAAGTTTAAACGACTTCTTTTGCAAAATTACAAAAAATATCATTCCCCTGCAAGATAAAAGAGGGAGAACAAACGTTAGAGCATATCGCTTGACATATGATATGGGCATTGGATCGTGCTTATGCCGGGATAAACCCAAAAAAATCACACAAAGAGAGTCATATCTCGAAATTTATTGTTAACTTTGTCGTGCTTTAAACAACGAAGGTGTTTAAACTTATTTAATAAGTCTTTAAGTGACTCAAATAAATATGACGAAAACACAAAAAATCAAATATAAGTTCCTGACAGGAAGCATCTCTCTTCTGGCTAAGCTTCCCCTCGGGGTCCTTTACCCAATTAGTTCGTTTACATCGTGGATGCTCAGGGATGTGGTGAAGTATCGCAGGAGGGTAGTGGATGAGAATTTAAAAAGAGCTTTTCCTGAGACAGATTCAAAAAAAAGGGAGGAATGGAGCCGAAGGTTTTATCTTTATCTATGCGATACCTTTATTGAAGCTGTCAAGTTGTTGGGTATATCTGATAAGGAGGTTGACCGTCGGGTAAAGGTATTCAATGCCGAGATTGTGGATAGGGCAGTGGAGGAAGGGCATTCTGTTGTGCTGTTTCTCGGACACTATGGCAATTGGGAATGGGTGCCCGCAATCACCCGGCATTTCCATAATGGAGCGGAAATGGTGCAGATATATCACCCGCTTAGTGATAAGGTAATGGATAAGCTAATGCTTAAAATTAGGTCAAGATTCGGATCTGAGTCAATCCCGATGGCCAACACATACCGCCGTTTGGTAGAGATCGAACGTGACGGCAATAGGTTTGTTGCCGGATTCATCAGCGACCAGCGTCCGAGAGGTCATCATACCGACAGCTGGATGGAGTTTCTTGGCATTAAGACGGATTATATTACCGGGGGAGAAGTCATTGGAAACAGGCTCAAGTGCAAGTATATATACCTTGATGTGGAGCCTACCGGACGCGGCTATTACAATATGACTTTTAAAGAGATACAGCCGATAGATGATGGCAAGGAATTCCCATATACCCGATCTTATATGAAGATGCTGGAGGAAACGATCAGACGCGATCCTCCCTATTGGCTATGGAGTCATAAAAGATTCAGCCACAGTAACCAAGGCTAAGACAAAAAAAGAGGACTCGCAAAGCAAGTCCTCTTTTTTGTTAAAATTGGTTGATCAGAAATAGTAGACGATTGTAGTCACTGATGCCGGATCAATGAAGACTTTATCATTGAGATTGAAGCGAGCTTGCTTCAAGTTCTTTTCAGCAGTGGTAGTGTAAGTGTAGACAGCCTTAACCCCTTCCGGATTAGGCATATCTACTGTTATGCCATTCGTCTTGTCATAATTAGTAAGAACTACTACAAGCTTATCCCCTTCAGGAGCCATGTAAGCTGATCCAAAGAAATTTTTGCTTTCATCAAGAGTCAAACCTACACGCTTGTAGCCGGGGCGTACAAAGAGACTGTAGTTACCAAGTACCCAAAGATTAGGATTAGCTGCTACAGAACCGCCATTCTTGAAGTCATCGCTATACTCACCTCCTACAGGAGTAGTCTTGATAAGCTCGAAACGGTTCTTTTGACCCCAGCGCTCCACAGACATAGCAGTCCAGTAGCTCCATGATGCGCAGCCTGCCACTGTAATATCGTTGTGGATAACACGGCTCATATACTGTGCGATATCAAATTCCGTTGCGTTATCATAGTTTCCGTCAAGTTCAGCCGGAGCATCGCCAAGCATCGACCATTCAGTCTGATATACTTTCAGATTACGAGCCTTAGCTGCAGTTGCAACTTTCGATCTTACATCGCGCATTCCGGTCCAAGTGCCCTCGGTCCAATAGCTATGTCCGCAGATAATGTTGTCGAGACGCTTTATGTCGCCTACATAAGCATTGGATGATGGGTTGTAGAAAACATCTATGGTATTCGAACGAGCATTGCTACCGCTATATAACTCCGTCCAAGCACCCGCCTCTGCAATGAGGATGTAGGTGTCAAGATCACGTGCCGTCAAGGATTTGTCAAGCTCTTTTACAAGCCTCGCTATTTCAGTATTCTGCCAGCCGGAACCTTCCTGCGAAGCCTCTCCATTTTCTCCTACACCCCAATCATACTGAGGCTCGTTGACGGGAGATATGTGAGAGATATTGTAGCCTGCTTCGGTGAAGTGTTTAGCCACTTCAGCCATATATTCGGCATACTGAGCATAACCTTCCTCTTTAATATTGCCATGAGCGCCGTTATCGGAATATCCCATTCCGTTGAGTGTGTACTGAACGAGAGGGGAATTGCTGAAGAGCACGAATTTTTCGCATCCCATGTTCTTGGCCTGTTCCATGAAATAGCGCTGGCCGGCACAACTGTTCCAGTTGTAGCTTCCTGTGCTGAGATAACTCTGCGCGCGGTTGTTGGCAGCCATGTTGCTTTCGTTTCCTTGCTCCTCTGTTCCGGCTCCAAGATTGACACGCCACATTGAGAGTCCGATGCCTTGCGGCTGACCGTCAGAAGAAATATTTTGAGAGAAAAGCAGCTGGGCTATCTCGTTTCGGTTGTCGGTCCAATACTGTCCGATCTGGTTAGGTAGCCAACAATCGGAGGCAGCAAAGCCTTCCATCTCCTGATAGACGGTAGATGTATTGACTGTCACTTTCTGTGCAATTAATGGGAAGTTTGCTTTGGGAGAAGTCACATCGTCATCCTCACCGAAGCTTGGACCGCTTGGTCCCTCACTTCCTACGGGATGCTTGGTAGACACTCCATGTGGCTCATCGCTACAGGCAGCAAGCATGAAGGCCGCTGCGCCGCATAGAGCATATGTAATTAATTTATAATTCATAGTTCTTGATTCAGAATAAAAATTTCAATTTTTTAGTCGATTTCATAATGCATAATTCAAGAGTAAAAATTATGAATTATGCATTATGAATTATGCATTAATATCAGTTCCAGCCGGGGTTCTGCTTGATTGAACCGTTCGAATGTTCTACTTCGTAGTTTGGAATAGGGAAGAGCATATCGCGGTCTTCACGGAAGCGATAACCCTTATCGCTCGGTTCTCCCTGATTCCATTTTTCATACATATCGGCATCAGCGCCGGTATTATATTTGACGAAGCTTCCATCAGGCCCCATGACATTGCAGATCATCTTCTTTCCATTAGAGCAATCCCAGCGGCGAAGGTCGTAGAGGCGGCACTGCTCGTGAGCAAGTTCAAGACGGCGTTCGTTTCTGATGGCATCACGAAGAGCTGTCCCGGAAGAAGTCACGTCAGGAAGATTGACACGCGTACGAACCTGGTTGAGAGCCCACTGACCTTGAGAGTCATCTCCGGTCTCTGCACAAGCCTCAGCATACATGAGAAGCACGTCAGCATAGCGGAGCACGCGATGATTGAGGGGAATCTTATCGATGTTGTAGACTTCAGGACGATCCTCAAGCGGAACGAAATATTTGCGGATGATTCGAGCTGACTTGTGTTGGGCAGGGTCTATGATATATCCTTTGTAATAGTCGCTTGCTGTCCAACCAAACTTATCAATATAATCTTTATATTTTGCATCGTTGACACCACAGACAGAACTATTATTCTTCACGAACTCAGAGAACTTATTCTCACCGGCAATTTCAGTACACATTGTCTTGATGATGGTCCAGCGAAGACGCTCTGTATCGCCGGCTGCAATGAATGCGTTCTCAAGGTCCGAAGTTGGCTGTCCCCAGCTCCATCCGTCGCCTACACCATTACGGCAACCGGTGACAACAGTCAACGAGCCACCGAGTGCGTAAGTGTCGCCGCCATAGGTTTGCTGCACCTCAAAGAGACTTTCAGCACTGTTGTTGTGCTTCACGCTCCAGACATCACCAAAATTATCAAGCAGACGATATTCACCTGAGTCAATGATCTTCTTAAGAGTGGCTTTTGCTTCTGCCCACTTGCCTTGATAGAGCTGGGCCTTTCCAAGAATTCCGAGTGCAGCTCCTTTTGTCACTCTACCCATATCGGCAGCAGCAAGCTGAGAACGCTCCGGTAGGTCCGGAATAGCTATATTCAGTTCATCTTCAATAAACTTATAGCACTCTTCTTGTGAAGAGCGTTCTTTTCCTGCGCCCGTGTTTGCATACTCAGTCATCAAAGGAACGCCACCGAAGTTGCGAACGAGATCGAAATAGAAGAAGGCACGGAGGAAGCGTACTTCGGCTATTCGGCGTTTTTTAAGGTTCTCATCCATCGTCACTCCGGGGATACGTTCAAGTCCGAGATTGCAGGTAGTGATACCCTGATAACGGGCACCCCAGAAATTCTGGATAATTCCGTTCATATTGCCGTTGGGCATGTAGTGGGAGAGTTCCTGATAGCCATCGTCTTGAGTGGTATTGCCATCCCAAAGGTCGTCGGTACACATATCTGAGAGCAACCATGTATTATAGATCTGCCACCATCCGCCTCCTTTTGCGATCTGGAAGTAGCATCCTCCTACATAGGTCTCCACTTCCTCAGGAGTAGAGAAATAAGTGTCAAGGTTTTCTTGACCTCTCACTTCCTGGTCAAGGAAGTCGTTGCAGGAAGTAAAAGCCCCGAGGCTAAAGGCTGCAACGCACGCATATATTGTCTTTTTCATTTTTATAATTTTTATATTTATAAGTAACAGAAGACTTATATATATGATTTCATGAATTCCTATAGCATTCTATTATGCATTATGAATTATGAATTATGCATTGATTTCAGAAATTGAAGTCAACGCCGAAAAGATAGGTCTGGGGAGTAGGATAGTTAGCATTGCCTATACCTTTTTCAATGACGCTTCCGTCATAGAAGGGTCGCTCCGGGTCCATTCCGGTGTATTTGGTGATAGTGAAAAGATTCTGTGCTGAGAAGTAGAGACGGAGGTGATAGTCTCCAACCCATTTCTTAGGAAGTGTATATCCTAATGTGATAAGCTTGCAGCGCAGATAGCTTCCATCTTCTACATAGAAGCTTGACACGCGACCATAGTTTTGGTTAAGGTCATTGTATGAGAGGCGAGGCACGTCATTGCTCGTCCCTTCGCCATGCCATGCCTTTTGAAGAGTGCCACGATATACGTTCTGTCCGCCACCACCTGAGTAGCGCTTCTTTTCGAGGTTAAATACGTCGTTGCCTGTAGTGCCGTAGAAGTTAGCCAAGAAATCCCAGCCCTTCCAGTTCAAACCTATGTTAAAGCCAATCATGAGGTCGGGGTAGGGGTTACCTATGTAAGACTTGTCTGAGTCATTAAGGACACCGTCATGGTTAAGGTCGAGGAATCGGATATCACCCGGCTGCGCATCAGGCTGAAGGAGAGTTCCGTGTTCGTCGGTGTGTGCATAGACTTCTTCCCAGTTCTGGAAAAGACCGTCGGCAGTATATCCATAGAAGCGAGAGATAAGCTGGCCATCCTCATTGCGGATGATGCTTTCATTCAGTCCGCCGCCGGTAAGCACGGGACCATCGCCTGAGAACTTGATAGCTTTGTTGCGTACTCCTGAGAGTTGAACGCCAACCTCATAACCAAAATCGTTTACCTTATCACGCCAGTTGAGAGAGAGTTCCCAACCGCGGGCACGCATCTCACCGATATTCTGGGTGATGGCTCCCATCCATGCAGGATTACCGGCTATAAGAAGACCCTGAGCTGCATAGAGCATATCGTGGCTATTCTTCTGATAGAGGTCGAATGTAAGGTTCAAGCGATTGCGGAGGAATGTGGCGTCGATACCGAAATCATAATCCTCTACAGTCTCCCATCGAAGAGTAGGATTACCCATCTGACCTACGATTGTAGCCGGGAAACGAGTGGAGTTGAATACATAGTTGACGCCATTGTCCATAGTAGAAAGGAACAAGCCGGGATTGATGTTCTGGTTGCCGACCTTACCCCAGCCAAGACGCACCTTTGCATTGTCGAGCCAATTGCGGGTGCTTTCCATGAAGGCTTCCTCAGAGAGACGCCAAGCAAGTGAAACGGAAGGGAAAGTAGCCCATTTGTTGCCCTGTGGGAAGCGGGAGCTACCGTCGTAGCGGATTGATGCAGTAAGATAATAGCGGCTGTCATAGTTATACATTACACGACCGAGAACAGAAGCAAGTGTCTGATAGGAAGTGCTGCCACTTGCAAACTGATCGCCGGTGCCGGCGCTTACTTCATGAAGAAGATCGTTGTGTCCGGGGATATCCTGGCGGGAAGCATTTGCCCAATAGTTGGCATAGCGCTCAGCAGTGAAACCTGCCATGAGAGTCAAGTTGTGCTTCTCGGCGAAAGTGTCCATGTAAGTAGCTGTGTTGGTCCAGCTCCAGTTGATTTGGTCGGAATAGTTGCGATAGTCGCTGTTTTTAGCATTCTGCTCGAGGGCATCGATATGGAATGCGTAGTTATATCCATCGCTACGCTGATACCAAAGATTTGCGCCAAACTGAGTGCGCAGGGTAAGCTGCTTGATAGGTTGAATCTGGATGTAGGGGTTCATCAAGAGTTGGAACTTGGTAGAGTGGTTGTCCATACGTGCGAGAGAAGCAACCGGGTTCCATTCCTGATTGTTGTAGCTGCGCTGGAAGTCGTTCATAGGGTTCGCGGGGTCCCATTCCGATTCCGGACGATAAACCGGAGTTGTCGGGTCCATGCTCATAGCTGCAGCGAAAAGCTCGGGAGCTGATTCCCAACTTTCAAGGTTAGGAGCGAGGTCGAGACCTGCCTTCAACCAATTAGTGAAATTGTATTCAGTGTTAAGACGAACGTTCATCTTATCCCAATATCCACCGCTAAATTGTGAGTTGTTACGGTAGTAGCCGGCGGAGAGGCTGTAGACGTATTTGTCATTACCACCTCTGACGCTAAGAGAATAATTCTGAACAAGGGCCATCTTGTCGACTACGAGTTTCCACCAGTCAGTGCTGTCAACTTCGCCATAATCTACATATGGAGAATTCCAAGGAGCCACACGTCCATCGTTTTCATATCGTGCATAAAATACTTTTTCATATTCGTCAGCCCAAGCGATGCTTGGCTTTGGGATATATTGCCAACCGGCTGAAGCAGAGAAGTCAACGTGAGTTGCTCCGGCTTTACCTTTCTTAGTAGTGATGATGATGACGCCATTGGATGCACGGGTACCATAGATAGCGGAAGCGGATGCATCCTTAAGTACTTCCATGCTTTCGATGTCGTTGTTGTTAAGGAAGTTGATGTTGTCGGTATTCAATGGGACACCGTCTACAACATAAAGAGGAGCTGTGCCGTTGACAGATGTGACACCACGGATCATTACGGAAGGATTTGAACCGGGACCACCGCCGGAAACGACCTGAACGCCGGGCACACGGCCCTGGATAGCGTCCATAGCGTTGCCGCTGACCATCTCGTTAAGTTCAGAACCCTTGATGGTAGAGATGGATGATGTCAAGTCGCTTTTCTTTGCAACGCCGTAACCGACCACCACGAGCTCATCAAGAGAAGTGGAAGATTCGGAAAGCTCTGCATTGATCACTGTTTGGCCTTTGACAGCGATAGAGAGTTGCTGATAGCCAACATAATTGAAGACGAGGGTAGCATTTGACGGCACATCTGTAAGGGTATAGTTGCCGTCGAAATCAGTAGCAGTGCCTTTGCTTGTACCTTGTACCAAGACAGTTGCTCCGATTAGAGGTTCTCCATCATTTTTGGATGTGACTACGCCAGTCACTGTAAGACCCTGTGCCCAAGCAGAAAGTCCTAACAACGCGACAAGCATTGTCAATAGGTATTTTTTCATGATAATTGTCTAATTTTGATAATTCATAATTCATAATGCAAAATGCAAAAATTAAAAGTATTACCTGAATGCACAAGCCTCTACGATTATGCATTGTGCATTATGAATTATGCATTGAATAAAGGGTTAGTTTTGTGGAATGAGTTTTGCTCTTTCGGTGTGGGCATCGAAGATAAGCTTGAAAGTGCCTCCTCTTTCGATTGACTCCATGTTCACCCAATTGTCGGGCACGAATTGTTTGCGATAGCTTTCGTCTCCCCATTTGTCGAGATCCACTTTATCGCCATATTTCCACTGGAAATAATCAGCATTTCCGGTATAGTGGTCGTTGTCGGGATGCAAGTTACCGTAGTACATGAATTTACCGGGGTCAGCGGAATCATCCACACGCCAAGTAGCCAAGTTCCACCATCCATCATGATGCCAGTTGTGGATCACAAAATGAAGGTTGTCGCCTTTGCTGAGCTTCCAATCCTCAAGGATATAAATATGAGGATTCTTGGCATCTTTTGTCATTTTCATCACATCACGCGGACCATCTGACATCGGGCCAAAGTAGAATTCCTGCCACCAAGGCTCATTATTCCAGTCCCACCAAGTGTTGAGATCGTCGCCACCGAAGTGCATGTGCATTACCGGGTCGATAGCATCGTCAACGGAGTAGGTCTCTGTAGAGTAGGTGCCGTTGAATGTATCGAATGTGATTAGATAATAAGTGTTGGCCTGTGTAAGTTTGATCCAGTTCACTTCATCCGGATTGTCTCCGAGCACAGAAGCATTGTCTTTGGATGGTGCGAAGCAAAGCGGTCCAAATGAACCTTTCTGACCAAGCAATGAAACTTCAGTTCCAGCCTTTTCATTGTAGTAGCGGATCTGATACTTGTAAGGTCCGATGTGATCGCAAAGGACAGGTACACCGAAGATATCGGAAGATAGGTCATCTTCATTTGTCACGTCGCAGAGCCACATCTTTTCCATATCCTGGAGTTCCTGCACTTTTACGAGAGAAGAGAATGTAGCCGAGTGAGCAGCTTCATTTGCTTCACGGTCGTAGGCAGTCACAGTAGCCCGGAGGGTAGCCTCCTTGCTTGGTAGAGTTAGTTTCTCGGAGAAGTCAAATTTGCCGGTTCCGTTTCCTTCAACACGGCGTGGGTATCCCTCAACCGGTTTGGGTGCTTCCTCACCGTCAGTGATATCAACGACATCGATGTCAACGTAATCTACCACTCGGTTGTCGGCAACACTAAACTTTAGATTGAAGCTGGTCTTCTCCTTGATCAGTACTATTACTTCGGCATCCGGACTGGTTGTAAAGTAGGGCGCACTCCAGTCTGCGTCAAGAGTCACACGGAGATTTTGCTTCTCCTTGCGTCCACCGACGTCAGTAATAGTGATTTCGACATTGAAGTCTTCCCCAACCTGATCTTCCTGAATCTTGAAAGCATAGTCAAGATCATACTCTTTCAGGGGTTCACCATAGATTTCAATTAAATTAATGTGTTTGTTGAGTTTAATTTCGTGACAGACAAGGTCGATGGAGGCGATGCCATCATTATCCGTCACTTTACCGGCGATTTTTATAGATCGCCCAGCCTCAGTACGCTCATGTGTGGTGGTCAGAGTCAGTGCGGGATTTCCTCCGTCTACGTCTTTCCACTCATTGTCGTTGCTGCAGGCTGTCAGAGCCAGAAGCGCGGGCAATCCTAAGAAGGATGCCTTGCGACACATTGAGATTAGGTTCATTCGTTAGTAAATTTTTAAATTAGGTTAAATATATTATTATTTTTAGTCGGCATAATATGTGCTCCAAAATTAATAAAAAATTCTGATATATACATATTTTATTAATAAAAAAATTGATTTTTTCTGAAATCTTAAGATTTGCTACGCATAGTAACCATAAAATTCTTTCGCGGCTCTCCATCTTAGACAGGAATTTTTGTTAAAAATCGTACGAAAATTTGCAATTAGGCTGAAATATTCTTAACTTTGCCATAAATACGAAATTATGACTACACCGCAATATCCGGTAGGAATACAGACGTTTTCGAAACTCATCCGAGGTGGTTATGTATATGTCGATAAGACCCAATATATAAAGTCACTAACCAGTCAAGGACAATATATCTTCCTGAGCCGCCCCCGACGGTTTGGTAAGAGTCTGTTGCTCTCAACACTCGAAGCCTACTTCGAAGGGCAGCGGGAGCTCTTCAAGGGACTTGCCGCAGACTCTATGGACCTTGACTGGACATCTTCGCCCGTACTACATTTTGATTTCAACACAGGGAAATACGATGATATAAAAGGACTTGAAAACAGATTAAGTTCGCATCTTGAAAAATACGAAAGAAAATACAACATTCTTCCACGTTCTGACTATGACCCGGCATTGCGTTTTGAAAACCTTATCAGTGAAATCTATGAAAAGACGGGTCAAGAGGTTGTAATACTCATTGACGAATACGACAAGCCATTGTTGGCCGCCGAAGAAAATAAAGATCTCTACGAAAACCACCAGCGTACTCTCAAGAACTTCTTCAGTAATCTTAAGAGTATGGATCGCTATATTCGATTTGCCATGATAACCGGAGTGGCACGGTTTGCCAAAGTGAGCATATTCAGCGATATCAACAATCTCAACGACATATCTATGGTCAACGAATACGCTGATATATGTGGCTGGAGTGAAGAGGAATTGCTAAGATACTTCCGCCAAGGGATAGAGAAACTGGCCAGCGAACGAGAGGAAGATTTCGAGGATACGTTGCAGGAAATGAGAAAATACTATGACGGGTATCTCTTTGCTTTAAAAGGCAACCGTCTCTATAATCCCTATAGCGTATTAAAAGCTTTGACAAATAATGAGATCGATCCATATTGGTTTGACAGCGGTACACCCACATTCCTTGCCAAGCGAATCAGGAAACGTCATATATTCCCCTCAGACATAAATGGCCAGAAATGCACAAGGAAAGACCTCATAGCCGTAGGACTCAACGACCGTAACCCATTGCCGCTCATGTTTCAGACTGGCTATCTGACAATTGGGGATTACAATAAGGACACCCAACTTTACGAACTGCGATTCCCAAACCAAGAGGTAGAGATTGGCTTCTACGAGTATCTCCTTCCAGCATACGTTCCCGAAATTAATGACCCATTCAGCCCTTTTGACTTCACACTCTTCAAGGATGACCTTGCTGAAGGTCGACCTGAGGATTTCATGCGCCGCCTTGCCACGCTTTTGAAAAATCTTCCCTATGAGGATCATAGCGAGCCCACCTACCGAGCTATAACCTTCCTCATCTCTTACCTTTCCGGCACTCGAGCCATTGCAGAGCACCACGGCTATAAGGGACGTACCGATCTTGAGGTCTTTACTTCAGGACACATATACATATTCGAATTCAAGTACAATAAGTCAGTCAAAGAAGCCATGGACCAGATTTGCGATCGGGACTATGCTGGCCGCTATGCTCTCGATTCCCGCCAGCTCTTCCTCATCGCTGCCAACTTCATCGAAGACAAAGATACCCGTGCCCTCGAATACGAAATAGAATCTGTATAAGTTACAATATTTTCACTCAAATCATAGGGTAATTATCATTATAGGTCACTAAGAATAAATGATATTTGTTGCTATTAGCAACAAAAAAAGCACGCAGGGGAGCAAAGTGCTCCGTCTGCGTGCTTTTTTAGCCTGCCACCTATGACAGGGAGAGTATAAGGTGATGAATGCAGTCATGTCATCAGCCCAAAGGTCGATACTCTTTGGCAATGCGTAGCATTTGTTGGGGTTTTCAGCGTTGTTGCAGAGACGGTGTAGGCGGTTGGGAAACCGCCTTCCCATAGAGTTGACGCTGAGGGGGAGGCTGTGAAGCCTCCCTTCCATAATACGGATGCGGGGGGATGGGTATGGGGACAGTGGTCCATCAGGGCTCAGGCCTGTCAGCGTAATCATTCCCTTTGCATTCGGCTATGCATTGGGGTGGGTGTCAGTATTTTCATTGTGCTCGTTCTGTGGCTCTGAGAGCCGTTTTCATCGTTGTCAACGTTTTCGTCGTTTTCAGCGATTAAACAGCAGTGTCGGCAACAGCACGGAGTGGTCCATCAGGGCTCGGGCCTCCGTGAAGAAACTTCCATCGATGCCGGGTGGGTCGTGCGTGTCGGTCATGTGGGGTCAAAGCTGCCGCGTCCATACATATTGCCACATAATTATGGGAGCGGGTACTTTCGAGCCATATTCGCTCGGCGAAGTCGCCACCGGTGCATTAATTTTGAATCCGAGTGCAAAGATAATGGGAATGACTGCCTGTTTTCGGGCAGTGTAATGTTAAATTATGTTAATAGGGTGAAAATATTTTGACTTTCCCTAAAAACACTTGACAGATTTTGGAGGGATTAACTAAATGAGTTTACATGTTTTCTGGCAATGAA
>JAIDSL010000190.1 GCA_029061255.1 Muribaculaceae bacterium | reverse complement strand
TTATCAGCCATATCCATTATCAAGTGTATATTCTCATGGGTAGCAGGGTCATTCGCCAAAACAAGAATGAATAATTAACTTTTTGCTACTATTTTTTAGTTTGACTATTGCTTATTTGCTTTTTTTGTCTTAACTTTGCAAAGAAGAGTCGAAGATGAGGTCATTTTCAATAAGAGAATCGGCTTAAATCTTCGAGATTCTCCAACCTAAAAACCTAAACAAGACAAAAAACAATCATGGAAAAAGTCGACAACCTTGACAGAAAGATCCTCAACATCATTATGAACAATGCCCGCACGCCTTCTAAAGACGTAGCGATTGTATGCGGAGTATCGCGCGCCGCTATCCACCAGCGCATCCAACGCCTCATTGAAATGGGCGTAATCATCGGCTCCGGCTATGATGTAGACCCGAAAAAGCTCGGCTACAATACATGCACTTATGTAGGAGTCAAGCTTGAAAAAGGCTCGATGTACCGTGGCGTGGTCGCCGACCTCGAGAATATCCCGGAAGTAGTGGAATGCCATTTCACCACCGGTCCCTACTCTATGCTTATGAAAGTGTTTGCACGCGACAACCAGCACCTCATGGAGCTTCTTAACGACCGCATACAGCATATCAAGGGTGTCACTGAGACTGAGACACTCATCTCTCTCGAGCAGTCAATGAACCGTCAGATCAAACTCGACACAGACGATGCAAAATAAGAAAACCACAATATTCACCATAGCGGCGGCTCTGCTTTTAGCAGTGGTCGCCTTTATGTTTTTCTTCCCGGATGCAATGGAGGGAAGAGTGCTTCAACAGCACGACATACAGCAGGGACTCGCCAACGGACATGAACAGCAGACATTCAAGGCAGAGACCGGCGAAAGCACACGATGGACAAACTCCCTTTTTGGAGGCATGCCTACATTCCAGATCTCCCCATCATACCCTGCCAACGACCTTTTGAGTTGGATCCAGAGCGTCTATATGCTTGGACTCCCCTCACCCGCCAACCTTCTCTTCGGCATGATGCTCGGATTCTTCATCATGTGCCTATGCCTGAAGATGCGCTGGAGTGTGGCCCTTTTTGCCTCACTGGCATGGGGATTCTCATCTTATTTCATAATCATCATAGGAGCCGGACACATATGGAAATTCCTGACCCTCTGCTACATACCACCTACAATCGGAGGACTCATACTGACCTATCGTGGCAAATGGCTCGCCGGCGGAGCTCTAACTGCGCTTTTCTCAGCCCTTCAGCTCATGAGCAACCACCCGCAGATGACCTACTACTTCCTAATCGTCATGGTATGCATAGCTTTGGCATGGCTATGGATTGCCATAAAGGAGAAAACTGTAGGGAAATGGGCAATTTCGACATGCATTGCAATCGTATGCGGATTTATTGGAGTTGCAGCCAATTCCCCGAGCCTTTATAATTCCCTTGAATATAGCAAAGAGACCGTAAGAGGTCGCGCCACCGACATCACAGACCCCAACGCTCCGGCAGCCAAGGGCATGGACAAAGATGCCATTACCGCTTGGAGCTATGGCATCGACGAGACCTGGAGTCTTTTGATTCCGAACGTGAAGGGAGGAGCATCTTTAAAACCGGCAGCCGGGCAGAACCGTATGATGAGCGTGGCTGACACCGACATGGGTGCCGACCGATATCTAAGCCCGGAGGAAATGCAATTTGCAAGCCAATTCACCCAATATTTCGGAGACCAACCGATGACCAATGGCCCCGTATATGTAGGAGCCTTTGTTCTCTTGCTTGCCATTCTGGCTATGTTTGTAGTGGAAGGTCGTTGGGAGACCCCTATGAAATGGGCACTTTTCGCTTCGACAATCTTCACGATCATGCTAAGCTGGGGACATAACTTCAATGGCCTTACCGACTTCATGATCGACAATTTCCCGGGCTACAATAAATTCCGGACAGTAAGCTCAATCCTTGTGGTGGCTGAATTCTGCATCCCGCTTCTCGCTGCCCTTTGCGTAAGACAGATTATCAAGACCGATAATTTCTTTGCAAAAAACAAATGGACCGTCATATGCGTCATGGGAGGAGGAGCCGCTATATGCCTGCTTGGCTGGATATCACCCTCGATATTCGGCGAACCTTACTCATCAAACGAGCTCAGCTACCTGAAAGAGGCCGGAGTATTAAGTAACCCGGCATACTCAAATGTGATGCATGGAATCGGTGACGGACGCTTGAATCTGGTATCTACAGATGCAATGCGCTCACTAATCTTCATTGTGCTTGGATGCATACTGCTTCTGCTATGGGAGAAAAAAATCATCAAGAGGGCATCGATATGGGTTTGCTGCTTAGCTGCACTTGTTCTTGTGGACCTTTATTCGGTCGACAAGCGATATGTAGATTCAGAAAACTTCCTCACTGCTGAAAGCGACGAGGCAGCTTTCGTCCCAACAGAAGCGGATCTTGCCATATTGCAAGACAAGAGCAACTACAGGGTGATGGACATCCCAGGGTTCTCATCAGCACGAAGCAGCTATTTCCACAAGACCATAGGAGGATACCACGCAGCAAAGCTTACCCGCTACAATGACTTGATCGAGCATCAGATCACCAAGGGGAATCCCTTCGTGCTGAATATGCTCAATGCAAAATATTTCCTCTCAGACGGCGGCTACAGCGAGAATCCTGATGCCTTCGGAAACGCATGGCTGGTCGACACACTGACATATGTGGGCAGTTCCCGCGAGGAGATGGATGCACTCTCGCACCTTACAAACCGCAATACCGCAGTAGCCGACAAAAAATTTGCCGACATCATCGGCACTCCACTTCCTATTGCAGATGGAGACACGATATATGAGACTTCATATGCACCCAACAAGCTCACGTATAAGGCTCATAGCGCAAAAGGGGGCATAGCTCTCTTCTCAGAGGTATATTTCCCCTGGGGATGGAAAGCCACTGTCAACGGCAAGGAGACACAGATCGGGCAAGCTGACTATGTGCTCCGCGCGTTGCGCCTGCCGGCAGGAGACTCTGAAATCGTGATGGAATTCAACCCGGAATCTGTCAACAAGGCCAATAGTATTGCTATGGCTTCTGTAATCCTCATCTATCTCCTTGCACTCGGAGCACTTGGCAAATGGATCTATATAAGAGTCAAGGGTTAAGCAAACTACAATGTCCTTGTAGGGACGCACGGCTCGTGCGTCCGAATACTGACGATATTGCCCTGACAGTTTTGCGTTTTACGATGATTATGAATCATGCATCTTTAAAAGATTATATCAGGAGATGGCGCCATACCAGAGGGTATGGCGTTCATTCCCCTTTGGCGTTCAGTATAGTCAAGGAATGCATTCGGCCTGACAAACGGTATGGATTCTACTGCGATGCATATCTTGATTTTGAATATCACGAAGACCGCCGCGGTCTACGGCGAGCCCGAATGATCATCCGCCTCCTCAATCTATTGCGTCCGTCTCTCGTATGGATGCCGGACTCCGACAAACGCATAGCGACAGCCATCAGGATGATTATGCCGAAGATGCGTCTGTCAACACACAGAGAGTGCCCCAAAGACGCTGACTTCATAATATCCTTCAATCGGCATGACGCAGTGAGAAGCTGGAAAAAAATGGATAATCAGGAGGAGTGTGGCATGCTCATTTTCGGAAAGGATGACCCTATTCCTGAAAGCTCGACCTTGGAAATCGAATCTATAGATTTCCGCATCATCCTGCGACGTACCGGAATGCAGAAACAAAAGTATGATATCTAATGGAGTCTAAAACTTTCCTTCAGGATTTCGAGGCATATCTGTCGCTGGAACGCGGCATGTCGGGCAATACGTGCGAAGCGTATGTGTCTGACGTATGCCATCTTCTTGAGTATCTTGAAGAGGAAAACCTTAACCCGGCTGAAGCCAAAGAAAAAGACCTCCACAGTTTCTTATCCACACTCCGCGACATGGGAATAGGCCCGCGTAGCCAAGCCAGAATCCTATCGGGAATCAAGAGCTATTATAAGTTTCTTAAGCTATCGGGGATTATTGACACTAACCCTACAGATCTTCTTGAGGCGCCCAGGCTCGGGCGCCATCTGCCTGAAGTGTTGAGCACAGCAGAGATAGATATGATGATCAACCAGATTCCCGACGACAAAGAGGAATCCCTTCGCAACCATGCCATAATAGAGACACTATACGGCAGTGGGCTCCGCGTGTCAGAACTGATAGATGCCCGACTGTCGCGACTGAGCTTTGACGACGGATGCCTGATTGTTGAAGGCAAAGGAAGCAAACAGAGAATTGTTCCGGTCTCTCCCGTATCCCTTGACCTGATAAAGGAATACCTACCTCAGCGGGCACACCTTAACATCAAATCAGATGCACAGGATATTATTTTCCTCAACCGACGCGGAGGAAAAATGTCGCGGGTAATGGTCTTTTACATCATCCGCGACCTTGCTGCCGCCGCCGGCATTCTGAAGACTGTATCCCCTCATACTCTCCGCCACAGTTTCGCCACCCATTTGCTGGAGGGGGGAGCCTCCCTGCGTGTCATCCAAGAGCTTTTAGGCCATGAATCGCTGGAGACAACCGAGATCTACGTCCATCTCGACCGCTCCCGCCTCCGCAAGGAACTCCTCACCCACCATCCGCACTACCGCAAATAACCTTACATCGTCACTTCCACTTTATTGACTGAGCCTTCAGGCATAATAGGAAGTACATTACCATCGACAGGCATTCCATTTACCGTTATGCTCTCCACCCATTTGCTGACATGGCGGGGATTGCGAACTGATATCTCGTAGGTGGCTCCCCGGAACTTACGTGTGACATCGTAGCCATCCCATTCCTTCGGAATGCAAGGGTCAATCTCGAGACCATTGTAAGCCGGACGAATGCCGAGTATGAACTGGGTTATGGCATACCAGTTCCACGCAGCAGTGCCTGTAAGCCAGGAATTCTTTGCCTCACCGGGACGCGCAGCATCCTTTCCGGCTGTCATCTGGCAATAAACGTATGGCTCCACCTTATGCAGATCACTTTTCTCCTCCACGTAGGCGGGACAAATCTTTTGATAGTATTCCCAAGCTCGGTCACCTCTTCCAAGCACGGTCTCCCCGATTATTACCCAAGGATTGTTGTGGGCAAATATCCCGGCATTTTCCTTATATCCCGCAGGATACGTTGATATTTCGCCATAGTCCGGTATGTATTCAGTAAAGGCCGGATTATTGAGCACAAGACCATGCTCGCAGTCAAGATACTTCTTAACAGAGTCAAGGGATTTCTCCACAAGGCCTTCTTCAAGCCCGATTCCTGCCATAGTGCACCATCCTTGCGACTCTATGAAAATCTTTCCCTCCTTATTCTCATTCGATCCCACCTTGCGGCCGTAATAGTCGTATGCCCTGAGATACCATTCGCCATCCCAGCCATATTTCTTGACAGCCTCCTCCATCTGATCAATATGCTTCTGCACCCTGTCAGCCTCTTCATTCTTTCCGAGCACGCGGCACAGATCGACATAGTCGCGACCCGTAGCCACAAACTGGCCGGCGATCATAAGAGATTCAGCCTTCGAGCCCTCCGATTTGTTTTCAGTAGTCTGGAACGACTCATTCGGGTCGTTTGAAAAGCAATTGAGATTAAGACAATCATTCCAGTCTGCACGCCCTATAAGAGGAAGACCGTGGGGACCAAGATTGTTTATCACATGGTCCACTGATACCTTAAGATGCTCCATAAGCGGCACCTCAGATCCCGGCTGGTTGTCGAAAGGCACCGGCTCATCAAGAATTGAGAAATCACCTGTCTCCTTAATATAAGCGGCTGTGCCAAAAATCAGCCACATAGGGTCGTCGTTGAAACCTCCGCCTATATCATTGTTGCCTCTTTTTGTGAGCGGCTGATACTGATGGTAGCATCCCCCGTCAGGGAACTGGGTCGATGCAATGTCGATGATTCGCTCCCTCGCGCGCTCAGGAATCTGATGCACGAAACCTACAAGATCCTGGTTGGAATCGCGGAAACCCATCCCTCGTCCTATGCCGCTCTCAAAGAAAGAAGCTGAGCGAGAGAAGCAAAATGTGATCATACACTGATACTGGTTCCATATATTGACCATGCGGTCGAGTTTATCATCGCCTGAACGAAGAGAGTATTTGGCAAGGAGATCATCCCAATATTTCCTCAGCTCTGCAAATGCCTTGTCCACTTTCTCAGGAGTGTCAAACCGAGCCATGATTTCACGTGCAGGCTCCTTATTGATTACTCCTTTGCTTTCCCATTTCTTATCATCAGGATTCTCGACATAACCCAACGTGAATATGAAGTCGCGACTTTCTCCCAGTTTAAGATCCACCTCTATATAATGGGATGCTATAGGCGACCATCCATGGGCCACCGAATTACGGGGTTTACCCTCAAGAACGGCTTCAGGCTCGTCAAAACCGTTATAAAGACCCATGAAAGTCTCTCGATCTGTATCAAAACCTTGCACCGTGACATTCACGCTGAAGAATGCGTAGTGATTACGGCGTTCTTTATATTCAGTCTTATGGTAGATAGTGGAGCCATCGATCTCCACTTCGCCGGTGGAGAAATTGCGCTGGAAGTTCTCCATATCTGTAGCGGCATTCCAAAGACACCATTCAATAAACGAGAATAATTTCAGATTCTTCGTTTTGTCAGATTTATTGGTCAAGGTCAGTTTGGTCACCTCGGCATGAGTATCCAATGGCACGAAAAAGAGCAAGTCAGCCTCTACGCCATCTTTCTCGCCGATAATGCGCGTATAGTTCATGCCATGACGGCATTCATAACGGTCGAGAGGAGTCTTGGTCGGTTTCCAACCGGGATTCCAGACAGTGTCACCATCCTTGATGTAGAAATATCTACCTCCGGCATCCATCGGCACCCCGTTGTAGCGATAACGGGTGAGACGGCGGAATTTGGCATCCTTGTAGAAGGAATAGCCACCCGCAGTGTTTGATATGAGGGAGAAAAAGTCCTTGTTGCCGAGATAATTGATCCAGGGCCAAGGGGTCTTGGGATTAGTAATCACATATTCCCGATTTTTATCGTCAAAATATCCGTATTTCATTGTCTTAAATTTAAGTTCGCAAGCTCACTTAAGGGTTATGCGGTTATAGGGTTATGGGGTTATTTCAGCCAATGCATCTAAAAGTTGAAATTCCAATAGGCAAATTTAAGAAAAAATTTCCGAACTTCTATAATACTATTATATCTTCTTTTTGTTTCCTCTCTAAAATGGAAGAAAAATCTGATATTATCTATAATCCGAATTTATTTGTAAGAAACTGTATATTTTCGTAAATTTGCACTGATAGGTGCAGAAAAATGTAAAATCAAACACAAATCTGCACCTACCATTGCATAATTATGATATTATGCGCATATTTTGTAGTATTATGACATATGTCTTGACATACATTAATGAAAAGGATGTTATGGCTGATAATTATCTTGAAAAGAGGATGGAGGAGCTGCGGAGCGGTAAGCTCACGATTAAAAAAGCGATCCCTGGCATAAAACCAAAAGCCAGACGCATTCTGATAGCGGGAGGTTGCCACGGAATTACCCGTGAAAAAGCTCTCGAATTCCGTAAATTGGGATGCCGCGTAGCTGTCTTCGACTCCGAGGAAGTCGCAGGGAAACAGATGGCCCACGACCATGGCATTCGCTTCCATCGGGTGGACATTGAAGATGAAAGCTCGGTCAGCAATGAAATGCACTCGTTGCTTTCAGCCTGGCGAGGAATTGACACAATTGTAGGGAGAGAAGACATTTGCAAAATCCTTCACAAGAAAATCATTGACTGGAAAGAATCTTTACCAATTCCCGACAAATCAGATATTGAGATTGTTATAATATAAAAAAAGAATTATATATGAATACCGAAATCATAGTTACACTTGAAAACGGAGCTGACAGCAACCTTATTATCCAAATAATAGAGAACATTAAAGGTGTACTTAAAGCATCCATAAAGAATGATATCAAAAGCGATAAGGAATAATAACAGAATAACAATTATGAAAATAGGAGATAAATTCCCCGACCTGCTCGGAACAGACGCTCAGGGGAAAGAAGTGAAGCTTAGTGATTATCCGGGTAAGAAATTCGTATTGTATTTCTACCCGAAAGACAATACCCCCGGTTGCTCAGCCGAGGCATGCAGCCTCAACGACGGTCTTGACGAACTCGCTGCCAAAGGCTACCAGGTGATCGGCGTAAGCAAAGACACCGCTGCAAGCCATCAGAAATTCATCGACAAATTCGGTCTGAAGTTTCCGCTTGTGACAGATACCGACACCACACTCTGCCAGCTCGCAGGAGTATGGCAGAAAAAGAAAATGGCAGGACGCGAATACATGGGCATCGTCCGCACCACCTTCCTTCTCTCCCCCGACGGCACCGTTGAGCAAATCATCCCGAAGGTCAACACCAAGGATGCCGCCAACCAAATCCTCGGACTAATTAAGGATTGATGACCTGGTAGGGACGCACGGCTCGTGCGTCCACATAAAGGCATTCGAAGCATTCCGAAATAATAAACCCAGCCTGAAAAATTACTCAGACTGGGTTTCTTTTTTTTCGAAAATATAGTCTCAGACGCGCATGGACGCACGAGCCGTGCGTCCCTACTTAACAACGACATCCTTCACTCCCTCCCCGTAGATGATTTTCTCACCGGGCACGTCCACAATGACATTCTTCATCGTCAACCCATCTATATGATTGAGGGTGAATCCCTTGTCCGCACGGAAGCGGCAATCTTCAAGCACTACATTCTTCATCGGCATCTCCGGAAGACCATTGAAAAGAGCTGCACGTCCTGCCGAGCGGCATGTCACATCCTTGATAAAGATATTGCGGAAAGAAGGGGTCTCCTCAGTGACAGGTGGAACCGGAGCTCCGGGCTTAATGCCATAATACATATCGAAAATCAAAGCCTCTCCGGGAATATCTGTCATCTTGATATTGTCGACATAGATATTCTCAACCACGCCGCCGCGTCCGCGTGTAGACTTGAAACGCAGACCTACATCAGTGCCAATGAAGACGCAGTTCTTAGCCACGACATCCTTACATCCACCCGACATCTCGCTGCCAATCACGAAACCGCCGTGCCCATGATATACCGTACAGCCATCGATAAGCACATTGGAGGAAGGCACACCGCGGTCACGACCATCCTTGTCCTTACCACTCTTCATGCAAATGGCATCATCGCCAACGTCAAAACTGCTGTTGACAAGAAGCACGTTGGTGCATGACTCGATATCTATGCCGTCGCCGTTCTGGGCATACCAGGGATTGCGGATATTCACATTGTCGACGATAAGGTTCTCACATAGCAACGGATGAACGTTCCATGCCGGGGAATTTTCAAAAGTGACTCCCTGAAGAAGCACATTGGTGCAACCAATGAATGACACAAGCACCGGACGAAGGAAATCGTGAGCCTCCTCCAAAGCTTTGGGATCACCGGAATGCACTTTCTCCTGAGTTTCCTTATCATAATACACCTTCATGGCTTTCTCATTCGGAAACCATATATCTCCCTTATCATTTACTACTCCGGTCTTAATCAGATTCTTCCACTGTCCATCGGTCATCTTCATCTTCTTGACCGGACGCCACGCCTGACCATTACCATTGATGGTGCCTTCACCGGTGATCGAGATATTCTTCTTTCCGCGTGCCATAAGCGGAGACATAGCGCGATAGGTAGAAAGTCCCTCCCAATCTGATTTTATCACGGGGTAATCCGCAAGATTATCACTGAAGAGAATGAGAGCGCCGCGGTCAAGGTGCAGGTCGATGTTATGGTCGAACACTATCGGACCGGTATACCATATTCCCTCAGGCACAATAAGATGACCACCCCCTTTTGATGAGAGATGTGCTACAGCATTCTCGAATGCCTTTGTGTTGAGTGTCACGCCATCGTCGACACCGCCGAAATCAGAGATTTTCACGGAATAGTCAGGCACCGAAAATTCCTTCACCTGATTGATCTTCACTGGAAGACCCTCATAATACTTACTGTAGTCAGCCCCCTTGGCCGACACTGTCGCTATGCACAATGCCACAGCGACAAAAATCGTTTTCTTTAAGTTCATTGTCATGATCTATATGGGTTAGTTATTAGATACAAAGTTAATAAAAAAAGTCGAGATAATAAAATATCATCCACGATTCGCCTCTCCACGCCCGGCCGTGGCGTATGAAGGAGGTGGACAAAAGTAAGACTGTCATACAAAATCGGACAAAATCGTCCGATTCCGTACACTAATCAAAATTATTAACCATTAATATTCAGCTATTTACATTTTTGGCACGCCTATTGTAAGGAATTCAGCAAAGGCCTTAAGTACTTTAAAGACCTTAAGAGACTTAAAGACCCTAACAAAACGCAATACCAACAACGCAAAACGCATAACAATATGGACAGAGAGATACCCAATTCAGAACGCAGAAAAGCTAAACGCAACCGTATATTAAAGATAGGAGGAATAGCTATCGTAGTAGTGGCAGGAGCCATCGGTCTCGGATCGATGATGCGAGCTTCGGTAGCGGAGTCCGACCTAATAGTAGGCACCGCCGACACCGGCACAATTGACGTGACCGTCTCAGGTACAGGCACAGTGAGTGCCGCATTCGAAGAAATCATCACTTCCCCCATCAATAGCCGCATCGTGGAAATCTACTGCCGCGCAGGCGACTCCGTGAAAGCCGGCACACCCCTCCTTCGCCTCGACCTCCAGAGCACTGAAAACGAGGTGAACCAGCTCAGCGATCAGATCGCGATGAAAAACCATGAGCTCGACCAGCAGCGCGTGAATTCCGATACACGCCTCACCGACCTTGCGATGCAGGTTAAGGTAAAGGAAATGACACTCAGCCGTCTTGAGGCAGAGCTGCGCAACGAGAAGTATCTCGACAGCATAGGCAGCGGCACAGGCGACCGCGTGCGCCAAGCTGAACTCGCCGTAAGCACCGGACGCCTCGAACTCGAGCAGATGAAGCAGCAGCTCGCCAACGAGAAGCGCGTGGCACAAGCCTCTGAAAACGTGAAGCACCTCGACATCGACATAGCACGCCGCAACCTGGGAGAGAAAAGCCGTACTCTCAGCGATGCCCGCGTCTCCTCACCCCGCGACGCCACGCTGACATTCATCAATGACCAGATCGGCGAAAAGGTCACAGAAGGTCAGAAGATAGCGGTCATTGCCGACCTCGGACACTTCCGCGTAGACGGAGAGATCTCAGACAGCTACGCCAGCAAGATAGGCGTAGGGAGCCAGGCAATAGTCAGGATCGGCAAGGAAAGGCTGAAAGGTGTGGTTTCAAACCTTACACCGCAGTCACAAAACGGAGTCATCAAGTTTACCGTACGCCTTGAAGACGATGCCCATCCCCGACTTCGCTCAGGATTGAAGACCGATGTCTTTGTAGCATGCGACGTAGTAGACGATGCCGTCCGCATCCCCAACGGGTCTTTCTACACAGGTCCCGGCACCTACAGCCTCTTTTTCCTGAGCAAAGACGGCAAGAAACTCGAGAAGCACGAAGTGAAGCTCGGCAACTCCAACTACGAGTTCGTCGAAGTCCAGAGCGGCATCCACCCCGGCGACCGCGTCATCCTCTCCGACATGTCCCGCTTCAAGGACTCCTCATCCCTCCGCGTCCGCTAATTAAGATTTGTAAATCACCCATGATTAAACATGATAAATCATGATATATCATGATACATCATGATTCAACCGATAAACAATGAAATTAATAAAAAAGACAATAAAAGAGGCACTTAAGACCCCAGGCTTCTCCCTCCTCTACATAGCCGGAGTCGCCTTCACAGTCGCCTTCACCATAATCTATGGAATGCTGCTCTATAGCCAGCTCGGTCCAGTCTACCCTGAATATGACCGTAGCTCGACCGTGTATGCACATACCATGGTTATCATCAACGGCTACAATAGATCGAGCCAATCGATGGGACGCAAATTTATCGAGGAGTTTCTGCGTGATAAACTCAAGTCCGTCGATGAGATGACTGCCATCCTCTCCTACAACGGCGATTTCTCAATGGTTCAGACTGACGGACATGGTCCTGATTTCCATATAGAGGTGCGTTATGTGGAGCCAAGCTTCTTTAAGTTCTATAATTATGAATTCAAAGCAGGCAAACCATTCTCCCAGGAGGATTTCGATTCCTCGATACACGTAGCCGATATAAGCGAACGCATAGCTGAACGACTCTTTGGCTCTGCGGAAGAAGCCGTGGGAAAAGACATCTCGATCGACCATGTCGACTACAGGATCCGCGGAGTCTTCCGTGAGGGAAGTGCGCTCAACGTGGACTCCTACGGAGAAGTATTTCTTCCATATAGTTTCAGAGTAGGGCCCAATGGTTATCAGGATATGCGCTCATATTTAGGTCCGTTGAACGTAGCCTTCAAGGTCAAACCCGGAAAAGAAACTGCATTGCGTGAGGAATTGAGAGACATCTGCCGAAGGATCAATGCCATGGACACAACTGAATACAGCTTCTATCTCCCCGGTATTTCAAATCATATGGAGCACGTCCTTACCGATACAAATGTTGAATTCGGTTGGGACAAAGAGACGACCGACGATGAAAGGTTTAAAATCAGGGAGTTTTCTTCCGTATTCCATATGATAAAGCCTTTTTTGATAGCGCTTCTCGTAGTGCTCGTGATTCCTGCACTCAACATCAGTGGCCTTATCGGAGCCCGTATGGATCGCATGGCTTCCGAATTAGGAGTAAGAAGATGTTTCGGTGCCAACCGCCGCAAACTTATGGGCATGGTATTGTCGGAAAACCTTATACTCACACTTGTCGGTGGAATATTCGGATTGATCGCGGCGTGGTTGATATCCGTACTGGCAGGCAACTTCCTTCTGCAGTTCACCCCGCTGGCTTACGATTCAGGCATGTCGTTTGGCAGCAACGCCTCGTTCATTACAGGAGAAACTGCTTTCGCCCCGATTCTGTTCCTGTTCTCATTGGCGATATGCCTGGTCCTCAACCTGATCTCGGCATGGATTCCGGCTCACCGCGCACTACGCGCCCAAATAACAGAATCGCTTAACTCTAAACGATAAACAAAGCCATGATCATAAAATCGATATTAGGAAAGAAGACACGTTCCACTGCCCTTTTCATTGAGATAGTGCTCGTCACCATCATAGGATGGCTAATAATCGAACCGGTGGCTGTCAACACCACTACGGCTACGATTTCTGCCGGATACGACTATGATTGTCTCGTCATGGTGACAATAGAAAAACTTGACACTGAGTCAACCCTTTATGACAAATCGGATGAAAAGGCTGACAAAAAATCGCTCTACAGTAATCTCCTCAGAATGATACGTGATCGTGAAGGTGTGGAGAAAGCTACCTTTACCTACTACCAGTCTTTTGAGATGGATGGAAGATCGTCAAACGGACTGCAGGCAGATTCATCCTATAAAGCAATGGGAATCGAGGATCTGTACTTAAACATGAGCTGCATAGAGTTTATGCCCCATACGGATTTCTTCTCGACATTCGGAATAAAAGACGTAAACGGCAATATATTCCAGGAGCCGGAAATGGGAGAAGGATCATACATAATCAGCCGGAGTGTGGCACAAGCCCTTTTCCCTGATTCCACCCCCCTTGGCAAAGAGATATTCCCCCCTACTGAATGGAGGCCTTACTCAATTACCGTGGCAGGTGTGACTGCCGACATGCCATACGTAAAAGGAGACGGCAGAATCGGTACCTACTTTACATCACGTGACTTCGAAGGGTGGACAATGCCCCATACCGTCACGATGCGCCTCCGGGAAGGAGTGAATCCCCGAAAATTCATCGAAAAGCTCACAGCCGATCTGTCGCAATACCGCTCCGGAAACCTGTATCTGACCCATCCCGTCTATATGAGCGACCAGCGCGACCAGATATTCGCTCCAAAGCAGCGCGAGCTCACCCAGAAATGGATGATAGTGGGCTTCTTCCTGATCAATGTGCTATTAGGCGTGGCAGGCACCTTCTACGTCCAATGCAAGACCCGCATCCCCGACGCCGGAGTGATGCGCGCCTTCGGAGCCCCGCGTCGAAAGGTAATCTGGAGCATAGTGGGCGAGGCTTTAGTGACCACAATCCTCGGCTGGCTGATCGGAAGCATCATCTACCTCATTTACCTGAAATATCAGGGCTTCCCGATGGAAACGGATGCCTCCCCAATCATCCAATACCTCCGCCCCGTATGGCACGACACGAAGCTCGGTCGCTACTCCATAATCGGAGGCATCATCCTCCTGCTCCTGCTCCTGACTTCCGCCCTCGGAGCCTGGCTCCCAGCCCGCAAAGTAGGACGCGTCCCCATCGTCGACTCCCTCCGCGACGAATAATCTTTATTAATGCATAATGCACAATGCATAATGCATAATCAATCAGACAATAAAAAAAGGAATAATAATCAAGCATACTCATACTGCATCAGGCATCCTCTAATTATGAATTATGCATTATGAATTATGCATTAAAAGAACAACTATGATAACTCTTAAAGACATCAACAAAATCTATCGTACAGATGAAATCGAGACCCAGGCTCTCGAAAACGTTAACATCCACATCGACAAAGGAGAGTTCGTCTCCGTAATGGGTCCTTCAGGCTGCGGCAAGTCGACTCTACTCAACATAGTCGGTCTTCTCGACACCCCGACATCCGGCACCGTAACCATCGCCGGAACAAACGTCGAAGGAATGAACGACTCTACCCTCGCCGCTTTCCGCAATCAGAAACTCGGATTCGTATTCCAGAGCTTCCACCTTATCGATTCCCTCAACGTGATCGACAACGTGATGCTACCGCTTCTCTATCGCAAGTCGAGCGCGTCGGAGCGCGAGAAACTCGCCAAGGAAGTGCTTGAGCGCGTTGGCCTTAGCCACCGTATGCGCCACCGTCCATCACAGCTTTCCGGCGGTCAGTGCCAGCGCGTAGCCATTGCCCGCGCCATCGTAGGTAACCCTGAGATAATCCTCGCCGACGAGCCCACCGGTAACCTTGACTCAAAGATGGGTGCCGAGGTAATGGATCTCCTCCATACCCTCAACCGTGAAGACGGACGCACCATCATGATGGTGAC
>JAIDSL010000019.1 GCA_029061255.1 Muribaculaceae bacterium | reverse complement strand
TGATTTTGAAAAGCAGTCTCCTGCAGTAGCTGCCACTCCTAAAGGACCGACCTATTCACATCAGTCAAAGTCTTTGGAAAGAGAAGACACGTATGTGGTTCGTTACGGAGACACGCTGGAAAGTGTAGCCCGGCAGGCAGGGATCTCTGTGATGCGACTTTGTCAGCTTAATATGCTCAATGAGTCGGCACCTCTCCCCATCGGCAGGATGCTTAAGCTTAAATAATCTGTCAGCTACCTATGGGGAAAAGATAAAACTTACGATCCGGTTCCGGATCCCACATCCACTGGTCGACAACAATATTATCATCCAGAGCCTTAATCTCAAGTTTATGCTTTCCGGCTTTAAGCGAAGCCGGAACCTTGCGCAGAGTCTGGCCACGCATCACATTTTCCTTCCACTGCTCAGACCTAAAAGGCTCTTTCAAACTAAAAACCTCCGGCTTAGACCCATCTATACTGACACTGAATCTTATATCCTCCCCATCGATGGCATGAGTCGGGATGAGAGCCACTCTTATCACTCCGTCGCTCTCTTCCGCTACATCAAAATCATAGGTCAATACGCTTCCTTTGCCAAGAGATACGGCATTCATGCTATGCCCCAGCATTCCTACAGGGGTTGCTTTCCCCTTTACGCGGCTATAAGAGTCAGCATTAGCCACCACTACATTTCCCGGCATAGGAGGATCAGGATTACCCGCCTCAGGAGTAGGATACTTCAGCATTTCCTGCTCTGTGAGTTGAAGAGGGAGCGAAGGAGCAAAGAATACGGGCAAATCACGCGGCCTCATGTCCATACTCCATTTCCATTTGCCATCAGATACGACATCGTTGTAATATTCAGTCAGCTTCCTGACCTGCTGATATGCCCTCTGACTTTGGGCACATGCTTCTCTAATACGCTCTTCAAGGGCATCACGGTCTACTGTCGAATTACGTCCGGAAGCGAGCGTCCGAGCTTCCTGCGCCTTAAGGAGCGCCCTGGCATGAGCCGCAGATGCACACACCGGATAGATCACCGCTGCATAATATGCATCATATAAAGAGGGATCCACAAATTTTGTAGCGTAATCCACCACATATGATGCCTTATCAAACTCAGCTACATATCGATTGAGCTCATCTCCAAATTCCTTAGGATTGAATTCAGTGGCGCGAACAGGAGACAAACGCCTCTCATACAAATTACGGTCTTTCTCCACCTGTGACCATCCCATGAATTCAGGCTTTCTCTCTCCACACAACCGGTAGAAATCATGCATCACTGGGAAAATCAAATCGGCAACCTTTTCTCCAAATTGACGTGTAAGCCAACCTTTATAATGGCTGCGCAACGACGATGCATCTACACTGTTGATATCCCATGCCATATCAAGGAATAGCTCAAGGTCGTAGCCCGCAACTTTCGGATCATGAACATTAGCTATCCAAAGTTTCCTTACATTGTTGTCGTAGGCCTGACGCATCTGATGCAAGATCAAACCGGGCTGAGTGGTTGTGAGCCACAAATAGTCGTGGGGCTGTCCCCAGTAGCTGAGATGATAGTAGACACCTCCCCCACCACTCCGTTGCTGTTCTTTATCATTGCTAAGGCGTGTCAAGTAGCCATGGTTGTCGTCACACCACATAAGCGTGACATACTCCGGGACTTTCAGTCCCATCTCGTAGAGCTCAAGCACCTCTTTATATGGCACAAATATCTGGTCTTGAAGAGATGGATCTCCAATATTTTCAGCAATCAATGCCTGTTGGTCATCGATAACCTGCTGAAGACCCTCAAATTTTTCTTCTATTGTATTGTATCCTTCCATCAAGCTGTCGTGGATGCCACGCATTCCGATAGTGAATATATTCCCTCCCTTTGAGTCTTTGACCTGCTGAAGGCGCTCTTTCCAGTAGCTATGCACCTCATCCTTATTCGTCTTATAATTGAACCTGCCTCGCTTCGCAGCATCCCATTCCCCTACATTATTGCGCAGCAATGGCTCGCAGTGTGAGGTGCCAATAATAATCCCACAACTGTCAGCCTGCTGCTTGGCTCCTTCCACTAAGAAGAACGCAGTAGTACCTTCATGCATTGCCGGCCAAAGGGTATTACCACGAAGCCTTAGAAGAAGTTCAAATATTTTCCTATATGTAGCCGGGCCAATCTCCGTCTTATCGGATGGCTCGAAGTTTAGATGACTCCAAGGACGCAACGACCAGTCTTCGTCGTTGATAAAGATTCCACGTCTTTCTACTGAAGCACCCTGAATATCATAAAATCCATCCTCAATTGTCAAGTTGTCTTTAGGGGCAGGCACAACGTCGCCCCACCAAATCCAAGGAGACACACCTGCTTTTCTGCTCATCTCGAGCAAGCCATAGGCAGCCCCACGACCATTAGCCCCGACAATATGAATAATCCCATCGGCTTCCTTTATGGCGAATCCATCTGTGAGATTAGAGAGTGCCTTAATATCAACACCTGCTTTCTCCGCATCCTTAATTTCTGAAGCTGGAGAAGCATCAAGCTGAAGAATACGGATCAATGCCTTGTCTTGATCAACTCTTCGAGCACTTTGCCCGGTTACAGCCTCCATGTCTGAAGCAAACATACCGGCAGCGACGCTCACCACAGGATCGCAGCTTTCAGAAAAATAGAATGACACAGGATTCTTCCCGTCATACCATACCATAGCCGGCAAGAAAACAGGGAAGAGCAAAGAGGAAAGTAGTATTAGGGAAAGTAAATAAAGTCGGAAGTTCATAGGTCAGTTCACATACAGCTATGTAGAGCAAGCCGATGGCTTGCTCTACATAGAATACTTTAATTATATATCGATTATCAATAAGTGATGATCGGCTCAAGTGCCTTTGCCTGCTCGATCATCTTCTCGAGCTCGCTGACTGAAGGGACACGATTGCAAAGATTTTTTGCTTCATTTACCTCAACCATCTTTGGCTGAAGATTAGCAGCAACACGATGACGGAATTCCTTTACAGTGTCTACTCCGGCTGCCTCAAGGAGTTCCGCAAATTGTCCGGCTACGCCCTTGATACGGAAAAGATCAGCATGGTTTGTCCATTTCAGAATCAATTTGCCACTTATGCCTGTTTCTTCAGCAATTTTCTTACGTCCTGCAGGAGTAGCACAAGCCTTAAGAAGATCCTCCGTTGTCTTTATTCCTACAGCCTGGAGTTTTTCAGCATAGGTGTCTCCGATGCCTTCAATTTCTACGATTTTATATGCCATATTTTAAGTGAATTAATTAAGGAGGGGAATTCCGCCTTATAAATATAACTCCCTGACTGACTCATTAGTTCGCATCCGGAAGCTACATTCTATATGTTCTACAACATATTTTCTACCATAAGTCTCTTCTCGGAAATCTATCCGAATAGCGTGAGCGGAGATTGCTGATGAGGCGTGTCATATCCCGGGAGAAGTTATGTCCGGTCCAGACACCGCTATTTGTGATCATGACCCAACACTCCCCATTTGGAAATCTTTCTATCAAAGTATGAGTGGATGAAAGAGTACCGGTTCGCCTCCATTTGCCATTTTCATCAATCTCACTCCAACCTCGCGACACCCTCCCCTCTTTGGCATAAGCTGTCAGTGAATCAATTGATTCATTACTGATGATGTTGCTGACGTGAGGATACTTGTCGGTGGCAGCCACCAATCGAGCAAGATCGGAAGCAGAAGCGCACCATCCCCCTGCACCCATAAGACCGTTGACATTGCTGCCTCCATAAACTCGCTCCACCATTCTCCCACTTCCATTATACTCCTCTACCGATACCGTATCAGGACCATAATAATGCACTTCGTCCTCGTTTCGATCTGCGTAATAATTTGTAGCAGGGCGGAAACGATAGCATCCGGCCGGATGAAGCACATTATCTGTCACAAAATCCCAGTAGCTTTCACCCGTCACCCTCTCTATTACAAGAGATAACAGCATATATCCAAAATTAGAATACCTGAATCCCTGACCCGGCGTGAATGCTATCTTTCTGCCAAGTACAATTTTGGTAAGCTCTTCGTTGGTGGGAGGTGCAGAGAGCCTTTTGGCTGAAATGATGTCTTTAGTATTAAACATCGGGTCCCCTGCCCCCATGCCAAAGCCCCCTTTATGTTGCAGAAGATGGTCGACTGTAATATCAAAAAGCCGCCTGTCCTTTATGGCATTTGTATATGCGGTGTCGTTGAGTATTCCCTCCGGACCAAACACCTTGGAATCAAGTTTCAGCTTTCCATCTTCCACAAGGCGCATCACCGCAATAGCTGTAACCAGTTTTGACGCTGACGCCATACGCATGATATTGGTAGGTGTCATTTTCTTGCCCGCCTCAACATCAGCCCAGCCATAACCTTTCGCATACAATAAAGAGTCGTTGCGCGTGACAGCCAACGACAATCCTTTTATATTCCATCTCCCTATGAAACGCTCTATTTCACTATCCATTTTGTCAAGATCCGGACAGTCAGAAAGTTCATTGGTCAATGCTGCCGACCACTCAGACATCGGGACAGCGACAACTTCCGCCTTCTCTTTTTCCGTGGCTTTTTCCCTTTGGAATGCCAATGTGAAAACCACGACCGTAGAAACTACGGCGCACAAGAATATTATTCCCATGCCCCTTTTTATGTCTTTTTTTTTCATCTTCTGTTAAATAATGTTAAATCCGAAGATATTTTATATGTTTTACAACATAAATTCGGAAATAATCACTAATTTTGCATCGAGTTTTTCATGGTATTAGATTTTAAGGTTAACAGAAGATTGGT
>JAIDSL010000189.1 GCA_029061255.1 Muribaculaceae bacterium | reverse complement strand
TTAATAAAAAGAATTTTATTTTTAACGCTTCTTGTTGGATATTTGAATTCGTAAATAAGTTTAAACAACTTCAATAACTTCAATCTATAGATTTTATTTCGATTATGAAAAAAAGTCCCCTTCAGAGAGTTCGTGCTGAATATCAGCCTAAGCTCCCCAAAGCACTTCAGGGTGCAGTGAAACTGGTAGTAGGCGAGCCTACTCAATCAGTAGCAGATCAGGAAGAAATCAAAAAGCTTTTCCCAAACACATATGGACTTCCTATTGTGGAGTTCAAGCAGGATGAGAATCCTGAGCGTGTTGAGGAGCCGTTTAACGTTGGTATTATCCTTTCAGGTGGTCAGGCTCCTGGCGGCCACAACGTTGTGAGCGGTATTTTCGATGCCCTTAAGAAACTCAATAAGGAATGCCGTCTTTATGGATTCCTTATGGGACCTTCCGGTTTCGTGGATCATCAGTATATGGAAATCACTGAAGGTTTTCTCAAGGACTATCGTAATACAGGTGGCTTCGACATCATCGGCAGTGGACGTACTAAGCTCGAGAGCCCAGAGCAGTTCGATGCCGGTCTTAAGATCTTGAAGGAGCTTAACATCAAGGCTCTTGTGATCATCGGTGGAGACGACTCCAATACCAATGCTTGCGTCCTTGCTGAGTATTACAAAGCTAACGGTGCAGGTGTGCAGGTGATTGGTGTGCCTAAGACCATCGACGGAGACCTCAAAAACAAGTGGATCGAGACTTCCTTTGGCTTTGATACTGCTTGCAAGGTTTATTCTGAGGTTATCGGCAATATTCAGCGCGACTGCAACTCTGCAAAGAAATATTATCACTTCATCAAGCTCATGGGCCGCTCTGCAAGCCACATTGCTCTTGAATGTGCTCTTGAGTGTCAGCCTAACTACTGCCTCATCTCTGAGGAAGTTCAGGCTAAGCGCATGACTCTTGATAATATCGTCAATCAGCTTTGCTATATGATTGTAGAGCGTGCTAAGATGGGCTGGAACTTCGGTACTGTTCTTGTGCCGGAAGGCCTCATTGAGTTCATTCCTTCGATGAAGCTCCTCATTGCCCAGCTTAATGATATTCTTGCTGAGCATGCTGAGGAATTTGATTCCCTCAGGGATGAAGAGAAGCTCGAAGCCATCGCAAAATATCTGCAGCCGGCAGAGGCTGAACTTTTCCTCTCTCTTCCGAAGAGCATCGCTCTGCAGCTCAGCCTCGACCGTGACAGCCACGGCAACGTTCAGGTTTCACTCATCGATACCGAGGAGCTGCTCGCTGATATGGTTGGAAAGCGTCTTGCTGAACTCAAGAAAGATGGCGAATACCATGGCAAATATGCCACCCAGCATCATTTCTTCGGATATGAAGGTCGTTGCGCAGATCCGACAAACTTTGACGCAGACTATTGCTATGCTCTCGGATACAACGCAGCCATGCTTATCAATAGCGGCGTGACAGGCTATATGAGCTCTGTTCGCAATCTTACTGACAAGCCCGAGAATTGGATCGCCGGTGGTATTCCTATCACTATGATGATGAATATGGAGAAGCGTCATGGCCATATGAAGCCGGTTATCCAGAAGGCTCTCGTCGACCTTAAGGGTAAACCATACATGAAGTTCGCTTCTATGCGTGAGACTTTGATGCTCAATACTCTTTATCAGTATCCCGGCCCGATTCAGTATTTCGGTCCTGCTGAGGTTTGCGACCGTCCTTCCATGACCCTGCTCCTTGAGCATGATAAGGAAATCTGATCATGGCGAATTCCCAAACGTATTTAAATGATAAGGCCTGGGCCAGGTGGACAGCTTTGCTCCTCCTGGCCATGGCTATGTTCTGCAGCTACATCTTCATGGATGTGATGTCGCCGATCAAGAATCTCGTGCAGAGTCAGCTTGGTTGGGACAACACCGCATTTGGTACGATGCAGGGCAGTGAGACATTCCTGAATGTCTTCATCTTCTTCTTGATCTTCGCCGGCATCATCCTTGACAAGATGGGGGTGCGGTTTACAGCGCTTCTTTCCGGAGCAGTGATGCTCATTGGTGCCTCCATCAACTGGTATGCAGTCACGGATATGTTTGCCAATAGCTCACTCGAAGTTTGGTTTACTGAGCACCTCAATTATATTCCTGTCTTCGACGAACTCGGCGTGTCGCCATTCTATGAAGGAATGCCGGCATCAGCTAAGTTCTCAGCCATTGGTTTTATGATTTTTGGTTGTGGTGTCGAAATGGCTGGTATCACTGTTAGCCGTGGCATCGTGAAATGGTTTAAAGGCCGCGAAATGGCTCTCGCTATGGGATCAGAGATGGCTCTTGCCCGTTTAGGCGTGGCCACCTGTATGATCTTCTCGCCCCTTTTCGCATATATCGGTGCAACTCCGAAAGTAAGCAATGCCGTTGCCTTTGGTGTAGTTCTTCTGATGATTGCGCTTATCATGTTTATTGTCTATTTCTTTATGGACCGTAAGCTTGATTCGCAGACTCATGCAGAGGAGGAGAAAGATGATCCATTCCGTATCAGCGACCTTGGTCAGATCCTTCGTAGCAGTGGATTCTGGCTTGTTGCATTCCTTTGCGTGCTTTATTATTCGGCAATCTTCCCCTTTCAGAAGTACGCGGTCAATATGCTTCAGTGTAATCTTACTTTCACCGAAGTTGACCCCAATAGCTTCTGGGCATCAGATGCTGAGACGGTAGTGCAATATATTGTGATGCTGATTGCGGCTGCGGCTGCATTCGTAAGTAACTTCTCCTCCAACAAAGGGATGAAATCCGGTATGCTCGTTCTTGCTGTCGTGGCTCTGCTCACTTATTGCTGGATGGGCTATATGTGCCAGAGTGCTGCATCGATTTTTGCTGTCTTCCCTCTGCTGGCGGTTGGTATCACCCCGATTCTCGGCAAATATGTCGATCATAAGGGAAAGGCTGCGTCGATGCTCGTATTTGGTGCGCTGTTGCTCATAATCTGCCATTTGACATTTGCCTTTATCCTGCCTCTCTTCAAGGGTAATGATCTTGGTGGCGTTGTTGTGGCATATCTCACTATCCTTGTGCTTGGAGCGTCATTCTCTCTCGTTCCGGCATCTTTGTGGCCTTCAGTTCCGAAGCTGGTAGATGCAAAGATCATCGGTTCAGCATATGCTCTCATATTCTGGATTCAGAACATCGGTCTATGGCTCTTCCCGCTTCTCATAGGCAAGGTGCTCGACAACACTAATCCTGAAATTGCAGAAGGTCTCGCCAACGGCACTATGACTGAGGCCCAGGCAGCTGTAAGCTATAATTACACTTGGCCTCTCGTGATGCTTGCATGCCTCGGTGTCGCTGCTCTTCTCATTGGTATCTGGCTCAAGATAATCGATAAAAAGCAGCATCTTGGTCTCGAACTTCCCAATATCCAGGCCGACAATGCTGAAGTAGAGGCTTCTGAAGTCATAGCGGCAGAAGAATAATCTGATTCAAATTTTCAAATCACTTTGTAGGGACGCACGGCTCGTGCGTCCTTTTTTTGTCTTGTTTAAAAATCATACAGTGTCTTACACTATGATGCCCCTTCATGCGTTATAATGATATGGGAAGATTAAAGAAAATATTACTCGCCTTTGCGGTCTGCGGCATAATGCCGTCAGGCGCCCAGCTCTTGTATGCCGAGACTATAGGGCAAAAGGAAGCCAAGTCTATGGCGCAGAAATTCTTTAACGAATCCCGCAACTTTGTCACTCCACCGGTGACATATGTCTATAATGGAAAGGACCTTACCACTCAGCGTCTTTTCACTCCGTTTTATGTGTTTAATTCCCCTTCCGGAGGTTTTGTAGTGGTCTCTGCTGAAAACAAGGCCTTCCCGATTCTCGCATATTCCCTTAAAGGAAGCTTTGATAAGGATAAGATTACTCCCATGGTGCGTTCGATTCTGTCAGATTTCTCAAGGGATATTGAGATGATTCGTTACGACAGTCGTATTCCTTCTGATGCCATAGAGCAGTGGGCCACGTATCCGGAAGTAGTCTTTGATATGCTTAAGAATCCGGAGAATGACGACTATTATGCTGTCTCTTTTGATGACAATGAGGCTTATTGGATGGTACGCAGGGAAGCAACAGAGTTTGATTTTGAAGTTGAAGCTCCTGTTGAATATGCTTTTGCTCCCGCTGAAACTATTTCCGTTGCCCTTCCTGATACTCCTATTGTGACTTCCAACATCGCCGGGCATTTTGCCTTGTCGTTGCCTATGGATATAGAGCGGGTGATAGTCTATGATGTGACCGGGATGATTGTTGAGAACAGAAAATTCAGAAATACAAACGTTGCGCATGTCGATATTGCTGCTCATCCAAATGGCTTTTATATAGCCCTGGTCATTGACAAGGATGGGATCGGGCATGCCGTTAAACTTTTCAGATGATGTCTACGACAAGAAAGATGTTGCTCGCTTTGCTGGCACTTATTGTATCAATCGTTTATATTGTAGTCACATTTCGTTTTAGAAAGGAACTCGGGTGGTGGGCATATATTGATTGCTTTGCCCTTTTCATGACTGTATTCACTTGGCTCATGTCGTTGCTTATAGGAAAAATGATTCCCTCTTCAGGCAAGCTTTTGGCAAAAATAGCCTTAGTCTTCGGCATACTTTTCATCATCTCCCTAATCGGAGAATATATAGCCTACACAGCATTTTTCTAAACATTTATATACAAAAAAATCCATCGGAAAGCCGATGGATTTTTTCTTATCGATTCAATTATGCATTATTGATAATTCATCATACATTTAACTTGCTTTGTGTTAGCGTAGCCAATTATGCATTATGCATTATGAATTATGCATTAACAATAATCAGCAGGGGAGTGCTTCATTAGTCTTGTGCACAGCAGCTGCGCTCTTTGCGAAGAGTTCTTTCTCTTCCTCATTGAGGTCGATCTCTATAATCTTCTTGATGCCACCTTTGCCGAGTATGCAAGGAACACCGATGCAGAGATCTTTCTCACCATATTCTCCCTCAAGAAGAGCTGAGCAAGGAATAATGGCATCCTGGTCGTGGATCACAGCCTCTACAACTTCAGCTGTAGCTGCTCCCGGAGCATACCATGCGCTGGTGCCGAGAAGCTTGGTGAGTGTAGCGCCACCTACCATTGTGTCAGCTACAACCTTGTCCATCGTCTCTTTGTCGAGAAGTGTCTCGCAGGGGATGCCACGAAGTGTAGCAAAGCGACGCATCGGGATCATTGTAGTGTCACCATGGCCACCGATTACGAAACCTTCTACCTCGTTGGGGTTAGCACCGAGAGCCTTGCTCAGGTAGTATTTGAAACGGCTGCTGTCCAGCGCGCCACCCATACCTATGATACGGTTTTTTGGAAGACCTGATACCTTGTGGATAAGGTAAGTCATTGTGTCCATAGGGTTGGATACACATACGATCACTGCATTGGGGCTGTGCTTGAGAACGCTTTCAGTCACCTGCTTTACGATACCTGCATTGACGCCGATGAGTTCCTCACGAGTCATGCCCGGCTTGCGGGGGATACCTGAAGTGATAACGACTACGTCAGAATTTGCAGTAGCTTCGTAGTTGTTGGTCACGCCTGAAATGCGGGTGTTCATATCAAGAAGGTTGGCTGTCTGCATCATATCCATGGCCTTGCCCTCGGATACACCTTCCTTGATGTCGATCATTACAACTTCATCAGCCACTTCGCGGATGGCCATTACATTGGCGGCGGTTGCACCTACGTTGCCTGCGCCTACAACTGTTACTTTTGACATATCTATTTTTGATTTATAGGGTTATATCTTAGATTCTTATCAATATTATCGCGTATCTCACCAACGGGATACGCAAAATTAGCAAAAATCCCCGACAATTCAAAATTTAACTTCTAATATTTCCCACAAATTTCCCTAAACACCAAATTATTTTGCATGCCATGGGAGTCTCAAAGCATGATAGAATCCAAAAATGCTTTGATGATTATGAATTATGCATTATGCATTAAAATCGACAATCCCCTCCCGTATTATACTTAGAGAGTCTTCCGTGCAGTCGATTACGGTAGTCAGCTCGGTTCCTCCCTCTTCTCCCATTACGACTCCATCAACTTTCCCATCATATGCTTCCATTATTAGCTCAGGATTTCGGGCATAGTCTTCATCGTCAAATTCGATTGAAGTGGTCAGTAGTGGATTGCCAAGCTTTTCCACTATCATCCTTGATGTTTGATTGTCGGGAATACGTATGCCCACATTCTTTCTCTTCTTGAACTCTTTCGGAAGGCTTGATTGAGCCTTGCAAATAAACGTTATCGGTCCGGGTGTGTTATCTCGCATCAATCCGAAGGTCTTATCGCCTATGCGGGCATATTCAGCCGCCATAGAGATATCATTGCATATCACAGACAGGTTGTTTTTCTCCGGATTGATTCCCTTCAGTTCGCATACTGTGCGCACTGCTTTTTGATTAAGTGCATCGCACATGATTCCGTAGACACTGTCGGTGGGAATGATCCATATTTCACCGGCTTTTAGCCTCTCTGCAATCTGCTCCGCCTGCTTATCCGAGGGCGAGTCGTTCCATATTTTGATTGATTTCATAACTTTAAACATCTTCTCTGCAAATTTACGAAAAATTCAATAATATCCAAAGTCAAAATCCGTTTTTTCTAAAAAAGTCAAAATTCTCAATTATGAAAATAGGAATACTCGCAGCTATGGATAAGGAGGTGGCACTCCTGCTTCCATTGTTGGAAAATAAATCGGAAGTGGATTTCGACGGAAGAAAGGCCTGCATTGGTAAGGTTGGCAAGCACGAAGTGTGTGTTATGAAGTGTGGAATTGGAAAAGTCAGTTCTGCTTTGAATGCTTTCCGGATGATTGAGAACTTCCATCCCGATATAATTATTAATTCAGGAGTAGCGGGAGGTGCGGATGCCTCAATGAAGGTTGGCTCGCTGCTCGTGGCTACAGAAGCTGCATATCATGATGTATGGTGTGGTCCCGGCACAAAATGGGGTCATATGGATGGTCTTCCTGAGCGTTTCGCTATGGATGCTGCTGTTGTAGAGTCATGTCGAAATAGCGCAACTTCCGACGTTCGTTTCGGATTGATCTGTTCGGGCGACCGTTTCATAAGCAAAGCAGAGGAGGTGGATTTTATTAAGGAAATCTATCCTGATGCCCTTGCTTGCGATATGGAATCCGCTTCCATAGCGCATGCTTGCCACGACTGCGGAGTTCCGTTTGCAGTGGTCAGGGTTGTCAGCGACACCCCGGGACAAGCTGACAATATATCACAATATAAGAATTTCTGGAACGAAGCTCCTGAAAAGACCTTTAAGAGCATAAAGTCAATCATAGAAAATATTTGAATATTTTGATTCAATAGCATTGGTCAGGTCGGAGGCCTGACTTTTATGCCAAAACTCCAGACTTCATCTAAAATGTCTTCCACAAAACTAAATAAGTTAAAGCCCTTTATGCTGCCCATCGCTATGTTGGGTGGCATTCTGTTTTATCCTTGGATGGGTTACGTGCAGTTTCTTTCTCCTTATCTTATTTTTGCGATGCTTTTCATCACCTATTGCAAACTTGACTTCCGCCACATTGCCCTTGGTCGGTTTCAATGGGTATTGCTTGGCATTCAGATGCTGATCGCCGCTGTTGCTTATTTGGCTCTTGCATGGGTAAATCATACAGTTGCTGAAGGAGTATTCATATGTGTGTTTATTCCTACTGCCACAGCTGCACCTGTCATTTGCGCAATGCTCGGAGGAAGCTTGCCAAAACTCGCCACATATTCTTTGCTGTGTAATGTCTTCGTGGCAATAGTCGGGCCATTTGTCCTTGCGTTGGTGGGAGATACTCAATATACATTCTGGGAATCATTCCTGATGATTCTGAAGATGGTGATGCCGCTCCTTCTGGGACCTTTGCTTGCCTCTTTCCTGCTTCGTCATGCTCTTCCTCGCTTTCATGAGTCAGTCAAAGCTCATCAATCTATTTCATTCTATCTTTGGGCGATCTCCCTCTTCATCATCGTAGGAGGGTGCGTAAGCTTCATCATAACTCACTATCAGCCTGAATCTTTATGGACCATGATATGGCTTGCTGTAGGCTCGCTTGTAGTATGCCTTCTGCAATTCAAGATTGGAAGGATGGTTGGCAGGAGATTTGGCGATCCTGTGTCAGGAGGCCAAGGCTTAGGACAAAAAAACACAGTCCTTGCAGTCTGGATAGCACTTGCCTACATGAATCCCGTAGCTTCAATAGCCCCTGCTTCCTACATAGCCTGGCAAAACATCATCAACTCATGGCAAATAATGCGCCATAAATCCGCATCGGAATCAAATTGTAACAAATAAGGCGTTTATTTTTATGTTCCGAATTTTTAAGCAGACTTATCAGCTCGGAGAGCTGAAATCATGTCAAAACCCCGGACTTCAGTCCGGGGCATCCTTGTCAATAGCTCAGCAGCCTCGTAGAGGCGCTTTATGATATAGTAGTGATTTTGCCTCATATAACTTAATATCCTACTTAACAAAGCAAATCCTTAAATCCTAAAAATCCTAAAAATTCATATAGATTTTTGGAATTATAATTTTTTTATTAACTTTGCAACCATGAAACGACACTTTAACACACATATCGAAGGACTTGACCTTAAATTCTGGCACGATTTGATAGAAAGTCGTGGCAGACTCGTGTCGTTGAAAAAAGGTGAGTGTCTTTGTCGTAAGGGTGAACCGACAAATACTTTTGGCTATGTGAAGTCCGGTTATTTCAAATATACGGTGGACGGCACCGAAAAGATAGGCGGTTTTGCATTTCCTGAAGCATTGGTGGGTGATTATCCATCCTGTATGGACAATGCCCCTGCAATGTTCGATATTGTAGCCGGTAAAAATTCCGAAGTGTGGATTGCGGATGCCACCATACTTCCGAAACTGTTTGAGGAAGATATAGAAGCCGGACGGCAGGGACGGCTTTTCATGCAGTCGGCTTACGTCTCATTGGCAAACCGATACTATGCCCTATACGCGAAGACCCCTATGGAGCGATACATCGACCTGATCCATGAGCATCCCCAGATTGAGCAGGACGTACCTCAGAAAGAAATAGCGGAATATTTGCAGATAAAGCCCTACAGCCTAAGCCGCATAAAGAAGAAAATCATAGACCAAAACAAGTAATCTTTCTCAAAAACATACACCTGGCAAAGATCCGCGCCAGCGAGCGAAGCGTAGCTCAGTCCGTCTCCGCGTGCGAATGCCCGAAGTGCAATCGCAATACATGGGCACTTCCAAAGCAAATGATAAGAAATCCGCGCCCCATCCGCCCCATCGGCGAAATCCACGGCGTAGCCGAATCCGCGTTGCCATAGAATCTCTTATTATCCAATAATTTATTTTCTGTACTCCTATATATGAAATATGAAATACGGAAAACGGAAAACGTACAATGGAAAACGCAAAAATTGAGCGTAGCTTAATTTTTTGATGGCTATAACGGATTTCACTCCAAAATATACCCTAACTTTGCATTTTGAATCGAAACTCAACCGGTTGCCGACGCATTACGCCCTACGCGCCCCGCACCACGCATATCAGCCTAAGCTGCATAAAGAGTAAATCATAGACAAAAATTAGTGATTTTTCTCAAAAACATACACCTAAGTGTATATTTTGCACTGTCCGAAGAAATTTACGGCCAAAAACGTGTCAAATGTCATTTATAGTGCGTAAATTTGTAAAACGTCCCTCATTATACGCACTATGAATGATAAAAGAGCAAATTACATTTTCTATCCCGGAAACGCTCTGCATAGCGAACCCGATTACGGGCTGACTGAAAATTTCGTTCGTATAGTCGAGACTTCTGACAATGCAAAAACTCTAATAAAGGATACATAGAGAATCCTGATTATTACTTCAACAATAGAGACAGCATAACAGATGCAAATCTTGATTTGCTTCTCCTTACTTAAATATATTGAGATTTAGTATAATATTTATAATTTTGCTACGTTTTAATTATATATTAAAATATAGCAAAATTATAATGATAGGTAACCATATTAGCATATTAGGAAAGGCGGTTGATCTTATAAAGCGTCCGTCGGACAAACTTAAGGGAATCAATATGGGTGAGAAGCTCACTTTTGATTTCTTCGATGGGTTTTTCAAGGGAGAAGAACTGCTTTTCGTAAAACCTAAAGGTGTCAATCCTACTCCAAAGAAATGTGCTATCATTTCGGAAAGACTGATGCAGTTGTTTGGAATTCCTGTGGTATTCATATTGGCTCCCGGACCTGGTTATGAACGTCAGAGACTCCTTGAAAAGAATGTGTACTTCATAATGTCCGACAAGTATGCGAATCTTCCGATGTTGGTAGCCATGGAAAAGGTGACGTCGAGGAAAATTCCTGACAGACTGACTCCCGTAGCGCAATACATATTGCTATACCATCTGGAGATTGAGAATATAAACGGAAAATCCACCAAGGCTATTGCTTCACTTATGCCTTACTCATACGAAAGTGTATCCATCGGTCTCACTTGCCTTGCTGACGTAGGTCTGTGCGAGAAGGTGGCGATCGATGTAAGAAGCAACGCTATCCGGTTTAAGAGTGCTGGGAAACTGTTATGGGAAGAAGCGGGTAAGTATTTGATTGATCCAGTAGAAAAGAAGATTTATTGCGATGCACTAAATGCTGAAAAAAAGTTTCCTGTATGTGGTATTAATGCGTTGGCTCATTATTCAATGCTGAACCGAGACCCCGAAAAGTGGATCATGATGACATCCGGAGAATACAGACAAAGCATGAGTGACGATTACCTAGTCAATCCAAATGAGTTTGACGGAGACATAATAATCGAGATATGGAAATATCCCGTAGTAAGTAACAAAAACAATACGGCAGAGTGGGTGGATCCCCTATCGTTGGTATTATCCATGAAAAAAGATTATGACCCAAGGGTCGAAGAAGAAATAGAACAGATAATCAGTAACTTCAAATGGTTGGTTTAGATAAATTCAAAGAGGCGTTTGCCAACTTTTCAGACAATTATGTGATAATAGGCGGAACAGCCTGCGACATTGTTATGACCGGAACGGTAGTCCGTCCAAGAGCCACACACGACATCGATATGATTGTTGTGGTAGAAAATATGACGCCAGAATTTGGAAATAAGTTCTGGGAGTTCATTAAGGAAGCAGGATACAGACCCGAACGAAGCAATAAAGAGGAAGGGGAACCACAAAAGTATGAGCTTTATCGTTTTCTTGACGGTAAAGAAGGTTATCCAGAGATGATAGAACTGCTTTCCCGTCATCCGGATGTACTCGGTGAGCCGCAAGGACTTGTAATTGAACCATTGCCTGTGTCGGACGATATCTCAAGTCTGAGTGCAATTATTATGGATGATGACTTCTATCATTTTACAATCGAGAACAGTGTGTTGACAGACGGCATAAGACACGCTTCTCCGATTGCATTGATAGCTCTTAAGGCC
>JAIDSL010000188.1 GCA_029061255.1 Muribaculaceae bacterium | reverse complement strand
CCCTTAACCCTTTATCCTTAACTCTTAACCCTAAACCCTTAACTCTTAACCCTTAACTCTTAACTCTTAACCCTTAACCCTTAACCCTTAAAAAAAGATGCTCTACCCAAACGATATAGAATCCAAACTCGGTTTTGACTCCATCCGTACTGAAGTGTCCCACCTGTGCGTCTCCCGTATGGGAAAAGACGCTGTGCAGGCTATGTCGTTTTCTTCAGATTATAATACCGTTCTGAGGTTGTTGAGACAGACTTCAGAAATGCTTTCGCTTATTCGCAGTGCATCAGACCTTCCGGGCTCAAATGTATACGATGTCGTTCCTTTCCTTAATGAGATAAAGGCCTCCGGATCCTTCATGGCTGCCGATAGACTCAACTCCCTCCGTAAGATGCTTGCTTCGATATCTGAGGTGAGGACTTTTTTCTCCCGGTCGGATGAAGATGGTGTCACTCCTTTATATCCCGAGCTCAAGAAAGAATTTGAGGGTCTTGTATCTTTCCCTGCCATTGAAAGGGAGATAGATAGATGCGTCAACAAGTTTGGAGAGATAAAGGATAATGCGTCTCCGGAGCTTTCTGAAATCAGAAGAAGCATCAACGCCGCTAATGGATCGATTGCAAGGGCTATGAGAAAAGTGCTTGACAGGGCTGCCGCTGAGGGTGTGGTGGATAAGGATACTGCTCCCTCTATGCGCGACGGTCGTATGGTGCTTCCTGTATCGGCTGCCATGAAGCGTAAGATCAATGGAATTGTCCATGATGAGTCAGCCACTGGAAAGACCGTATTTATCGAACCGGCTGAGGTTGTTGAAGCTGGCAACCGTCTTCGTGAACTTCAGATGCAGGAACGTCGTGAGATTATAAGGATTCTTATTTCTATTGCCGACATTATTCGTCCGGACATAGATTTGATTGAAGCCGGATGTCTTTCCATTGGATATCTGGATTTTATAAAGGCTAAGGCACAGTTTGCCAATAATGTTGATGGAACTCTCCCTCATATAGAGAAAAAAACTGAGATGGATTGGTTCAATGCATTTCATCCGGTCCTCTTCATGACGCTGAGGCAGCAGGGGAGAAGTGTTGTTCCACTGAATCTACATCTCGAGGGGGAGAGGCGTTTCCTTATTATTTCGGGTCCTAATGCCGGCGGCAAATCCGTGGCGTTGAAGACAGTCGGTATTGTCCAGTATATGATGCAGTGCGGGCTGCTTCCTACGCTTTACGATAATTCCCACATGGGACTTTTCGAGAATATTCTTGTTGATCTCGGCGATGAGCAATCCATGGAGAATGACCTCTCTACCTATTCTTCCCATCTCCGCAATATGAAGGCTTTTCTCCGTAACTCCGGACCATCTTCGCTTGTGCTTGCTGATGAGATGGGTTCCGGTACCGAACCGCAGATCGGAGGTGCTCTTGCACAGTCTATCCTGTTCCGGCTCGGTGAGTCCGGATGCTTCGGTGTGGTGACGACTCATTATCAGAATCTCAAGACCTTCGCCGACGAGACTTCCGGTTTTGTCAATGGTGCGATGCTCTACGATCGTCAGCATCTTCGTCCTACATTCCAGCTCTCGGTAGGTAATCCGGGTAGTTCGTTTGCCATTGAGATTGCAAGAAATATCGGCTTGCCAGCCGATGTGATAGACATGGCTAAGGATTTGGTTGGCTCTGATTATGTCAATTCCGACAAATACCTGCTTGACATTGCTCGTGATCGAAAGTACTGGAGCAACAAGCGACAGAGCATAAAGGAAAAAGAACAGCATCTCGACAAGTTGCTTGAAAAGTATGAGGATACAGCATCTGATCTTAAGCAGAAGCGGGCGGATATTCTTAAGGATGCAAGGGAAGAGGCTCGCGAGATTCTCAAAACCGCTAATGCCCGCCTCGAAAAGGCCATACGCGACATAAAGAATGCCGAGGCTGAAAAGGAGAAGACTCGGCAGATACGTCGTGAATTGGAAGATTACAAAGAAAGCCTTAAAGAGCCTGCTGAGGAAAAATCAGTGCCCGACGTTTTGAAACCTCTCAAGCACAAAAGCCGGAAATCTAAAGAGCAAATATCCGCGAAAAATAATCAGGTCAAGGAAAAAGCTGTATTGGTCGCCGGAGACTGGGTTAAGATGGATGGCACCGGCTCTGCGGGTCAGATTATTTCTATTCAGGGCAAGAAGGCTGAGGTCGCATTTGGTCCGTTGAGGACTACTGTCGATTTGTCTCGGTTATCAGCTACTCTTAAACCTAAGCAGTCTGCCGTGTCGCAGACGTTGACGTTGTCAAGTCAGACATCCGAAGACAGCCGTCGGCGTCAGCTCAATTTCAAGAATGAGATAGATGTCAGAGGAATGCGGGCCGACGAGGCTATCCAGGCGGTAACCTATTTCCTTGACGATGCCGTTCAGTTCTCAGCTCAGAAAGTTCGTATCCTCCACGGCACCGGCCACGGAATCCTCAAGACCCTGATTCGCGAGCAGCTGCGCGTCAATCCAAATGTCACTTCATACCACGACGAAGATGTCCGCTTTGGCGGTGCCGGAATCACCATAGTCAACCTCTCCTGACGATAGAGCCTGCATATTGTATGGGAGGGCGGTTTGTAACCGCCCTGTGCCGTCCAATTGTAACTTTTCCTCCGTCTTTGAATTTTCGCAATTATGTTTTCATTTATTAAAAAAAACAGTTGCATAAACAAAAAATTTTTCTTACCTTTGTCAAGTTAAACCTTTTAAACGACCTAAACTATCTAAACCAATAAATAAACCCTGCACATGAAAGACTTAAAAATGTATATCGACGGTAAATTCGTCGAAAGCAGATCCGGTAAGTGGATTGATGTTCTGAACCCCTCTACCGAAGAGGTGATCGCGCGTCAGCCCGAGGCTACTAAGGAAGATGTTGAGGAGGCTCTCGACGCAGCTCGCAAGGCTCAGAAGGCTTGGGAAAAGACTCCAGCTATCCAGCGCGCTGCATATCTTCTGAAGATCGCTGAGGGAATTAAGGAGCGCCGTGATGAATTTATCGAAATCATAATGCGCGAGCAAGGTAAGACCCGCTCTTGGGCTACCATCGAGGTGGACGCTACTATAAGCTATTTCGAATACATGGCTACCTTTGCCCGTCACATCGAAGGTGAGATTATCCCCAGCGATAACCCCGGTGAGACTATCTTCCTTTCTAAGAAACCAATCGGTGTTGTCGCCGGTATCCTTCCCTGGAACTTCCCCTTCTTCCTTATCGCACGTAAGGCCGGTGCGGCTCTTATCGCTGGATGTTCGATTGTCATCAAGCCGGCACAGCTTACCCCCGAGAACTGCTGCGCGTTTGCTGAGGTTGTCGACAAGGTTGGCCTCCCTGCTGGTCTCTTCAATGTTGTGACTGGTAAGGGTAGCGTGGTTGGTCACGAACTCGCAGCAAGTCCGAAGATCGACATCGTGAGTGTGACCGGTTCCGTCGGTGCCGGTGAAAGCATTATGAAGGACGCTGCTACCAATATCACAAAGGTTTCTCTCGAACTCGGCGGTAAGGCTCCGGTTATTGTATTCCCCGATGCTGACCTTGATCTCGCAGCTCAGGCTATCCTTGACAGCCGTATCGGTAACAATGGTCAGATCTGTAACAATGCCGAGCGTCTATACGTCCATAAGGATGTGAAGGATGCTCTCACCAAGAAGCTTGTCGAGAAGTTTGAGGCTGTCAAGGTTGGAGATCCTTTCTCTGCTGATGATATCGATATGGGTCCCCTCGTTGAGAAGCGAGCCCTCGAAAGCGTTGAGGCTAAAGTGGAGAAAGCTATCAATCAGGGTGCCAAAGTGCTTTGCGGTGGTCACAGGGTAGGAGAGAAGGGTTACTTCTATGCCGCTACGTTGCTCGATGATTGCCGTCAGGATATGGATATCGTTCATGAGGAGACATTTGGTCCCGTTCTCCCCATCATTGTATGGGATAACCTCGATCAGGTAATCGAATGGGCTAACGATTGCGAATACGGCCTTGCTTCTTCGATATTCACAAACGACATCAACAACGCTGCTCGTTGCATCCGTGAGCTCGAATTTGGCGAAACCTATGTCAACCGCTTCCATTTCGAGGCTATCCAGGGATTCCATGCAGGTGTCAAGAAGAGTGGTATCGGTGGTGCCGACGGAAAGCACGGCGTAGAGGAATATCTCCGCACTCACGTCACTTATCTGCAGACACATTAATTTGAAAAGTCATAGTGATGTTTCTTCGTCCAATTTATGTTGATGATTAAGATGTTGTATAACCTTATAACCCCTTAACCTTTAACCCTTAAGTTGAGTGAGCGAAACTTAAATTATGAATTAAATGAAAGTTGGACTTTTTATACCCTGTTATGTAGACGCCCTGTACCCTGAGGTCGGGGTGTCTACATATAAATTGTTACGCAGTCTCGGGATAGAGGTTTTCTATCCTGAAAAACAGACTTGTTGCGGCCAGCCAATGGGTAATGCCGGATTTCAGGGAAAATCCGAGAAACTCGTCGAGCGTTTCGATGAGCTTTTCCGTGGTTATGACTATGTGGTTGCGCCTTCGGCGAGCTGCACTTCTTATGTCAGGTTTTTCCATCCTGAAATTGTAGGCCATGAGTGTGAGGCGGCTGGAAAGACAGTAGATCTCGTTGAGTTCCTCCATGATATTCTCAAAGTGAAGTCTCTTCCGGCTAAGTTTCCTCACAAGGTAAGTCTTCACAATAGCTGCCACGGAGTTCGCGAACTCGGTCTTTCGTCGCCTACCGAACGAAATATACCCAAATTCAATAAGATCAAGGATCTTTTGCAACTTGTCGAAGGTATAACCGTAGTTGAGCCCGAGCGTCCCGACGAATGCTGCGGTTTCGGAGGAATGTTCTCTGTAGAGGAGACCGGAGTGTCTACTAAGATGGGGCAGGATAAGGTCCGTCGCCATATAGCTACCGGCGCGGAATTCATCACCGGCCCCGATTCTTCGTGTCTGATGCATATGCAGGGCATCGCCTCTAAGCAGAATCTCCCCATTAAATTTATCCATGTCGCTCAGATCTTGGCCGGTGAATGATAATCTTTGGCAATTATAAATTTGATTCATAATGCCGAAATACACTTGATTGATTTCACCCTAAGATAATTATGAATTATGCATTATGAATTATGCATTATAACTGAATATGAGTACTCAACATTCAAAAAAAGCGAATATATTCGTTAAAGACACTGCAGTCGTTGACCGTCATGACGCTACTTTCTGGGCTGTACGCTCAAAAAGGGACAAGATGGCTCATGAGGTTCCGGAATGGGAAAATCTGCGTGAGGCAGCGAGCATGATTAAGAAACACACGGTGACTCACCTTGCCGACTATCTTGAGAAGTTCGCTTCCAATGCCGAGAAAAATGGAGTTCACGTCCACTGGGCGAAAGATGCTGATGAATACAATGCCATTGTTCTTGACATCCTCCGTAATCATGACGTGAAGAAAGTCGTGAAGAGTAAATCTATGCTTACGGAAGAGTGTGGCCTTAATGATAGTCTCACGGCGCATGGTATTGATGTGGTGGAGACTGATCTCGGTGAACGCATTCTGCAGCTGTTGGGAGTTCCCCCAAGTCATATCGTGATGCCTGCCATTCATATTACTCGCGAGCAGGTCCTCGAATGTTTTCGTGGTCATGGCATAATTGATAAGGAAGGCCAGAAGGCGGCCGAAAGCATGAATGGCGATCTCAAGACTCTTATAGCGGAAGCTGATCCAACTTTTCTGACCCGTTGCGCGCGTTATCATCTTCGTGACAATTTCATGACTGCCGATTGCGGAATGACAGGCGCTAATTTCGGCATTGCCGAAACCGGTGAGGTTGTGGTCTGCACAAATGAAGGTAACGCGGATATGAGCACTTCGATCCCAGCTCTGCATATTGTGTCGATGGGTATCGAAAAACTTATACCCGATTATGAGTCCATGGCGGTGTTCCAGCGTTTGCTTGCCCGAAACGGTACCGGACAGCCAACTACAGTGTACACCTCACATTTCCGTAAGCCACGACCCGGATATGAGATGCATATTGTTCTCGTTGATAATGGCCGCAGTGATATTTTAGGTAATGAAGACCATTGGCAGACTTTGAAGTGCATGCGTTGCGGAGCTTGTATGAACACTTGCCCAGTATATCGCAGGTCGGGAGGTTACTCTTATTCTTATTTTATTCCCGGACCGATTGGAATCAACCTCGGTATGCTCCGCGACAGCGATAAGCATTATGGAAATTGCTCGGCTTGCTCACTGTGTTGTTCCTGTGATAATGTCTGTCCTGTGAAAGTGGATCTTTCTACTCAGATATATAAATGGCGCCAGCAACTCGACAGCATGCATCATGCCGACCCGATGAAGAAAACGATGTCGGAAGGGATGAAGATAATGTTCGATCATCCCGGTCTCTATACCTCAGCCTTGCGCATGGCGCCTATTGCCAATGTCATGCCTTCCTGGCTCACCGGCATTGCGATGGAACCGTGGTGCTATGGTCACACTATGCCCGTCTTCGCTAAGAAATCCTTCCATCAGCTCTGGAAGTCAGACCTAAAAGGCAAGAAGTGACATAGTGAAAGAAAGGGCGGTGTGTAACTACCCTGTTTCGTCAATCACAACTGTTTTCAGGTCGGAGACCTGACAATTTTGGCGAAACCTCAGGCTCAGCCTGGGGGAATTATATAAGTCACAGTAGCCTCGGAGAGGCGCTTTGTGGTAATTATACAATATGAACCATGAATTCCCAAAAGACTAAAGATTTCATACTATCCAATCTCCGCCGCAACGTACGTGAGACATACGATAAGCCTGACCTTTCGTTTGCAAAGTTGGAGTATCCCGATCCAGTTGCTGCTTTCATTCAGACAGCTACTACCGCTGCAGGAGCACATGTGGTTGAAATGAACGAAAGTGACGATATCAACGATTTGATTCGCAATGCTTATCCGCATGCTAAGACAATCGCGAGCAACGTTCCCGGAATCAAAGCCGATATAAACCCTGATGATGTGGACAGACCTCAGGATCTTGACGGCACTGATGTCAGTGTGGTTGAAGGTACTGTAGGATGTGCGGAGAATGCCTGTATCTGGGTACCCCAGACCATGAAGCAGAGAGCCGTATGCTTCATCTGCGAGTATCTTGTCATCATTGTTGACCGCAAGAACATTGTAAACAATATGCATGAGGCGTATTCAAGAATTGAAATGCCTGAGAAAGGCTTCGGCGCCTTCATCTCCGGTCCCTCTAAGACCGCCGACATTGAGCAGGCTCTCGTCTACGGAGCACAGTCATTCTGCGGAGTCACCATCATCCTCCGCTGATTAACTCCGAAGTTATTGGTAGTGACACACGGTTCTTGCAATGCGGTTCAAATAACGCTTTACTCAAGAACTCGAATGTCCCCAGTGTAGTTAGCGACCTCCGGGCGCGTCCCGCGATGACAAAAGTAACTATGGCCATGCATTCTTATTTGAACCGCATTGCACAGTTCATGCGTCCGCGCGTCAGGTACCCATGATCATTATCGGATGATATTGTTTTTTATAGATTCGATTCTTTTTGTTCGCAAAAATAACCCTAATTGTAAACTATCAACATATGTTGATAGTTTTTATTTCTATTATTTGTAACTTTGCATATTAAAACTGAGTAACTGTAGGTTCTAACTACGAGATTAACTCTGTCTCAATCATCACTGTTTATAATATGCGCGAAAATAATATAGATGATTTCTTCATACCTGACAATGAAGTGAAGCTGCCGGAGGAACTTGACTACACCCGGACGGTCGAGTATATCCGCTCGGCTGAGGCATTCTCCCGCTCCACCTATCAGAGTGTCTATATAATCGACTATTTCAAGCGGAACTTCCTTTATGTCTCGCCCAATCCTATGTTTCTGTGCGGACTGTCGCCGGAGCAGATGATGGAGTTAGGCTACCGCTTCTATCTCGAATATGTGCCGGAAGACGAGCAGTCGCTTCTTCTTGATCTGAACCGCGCCGGTTTCGCGTTTCAAAGCGCCCTTCCGGTCGACGAGCGCAAGGACTGGTATATCCAGTATGACTTCCATATACTGAACGACGGTCACCCGATCCTCATAAACCATAAGCTAACACCGATTGCCCTGACGTCTGACGGGCGAATATGGCTCGCTCTTTGTGTAGTGTCAGCCTCCAACCATACCACTCCCGGACATATACAGATGCACCGTGTCGGATCTCCCGACTTCTTTGAATACAACAGGATGACCCGCAGATGGGACAAGCGGAGTATGCCGACACTCACCGATGGAGAGAAGGCCGTAATCACCCTTTCGATACAGGGCTATACCATGACGGAGATAGGCGACAAGATGTGCCTGTCGCCGGAGACCATCAAGAAATACCGTAAGCAGATCTTTGATAAACTTGGAGTGCGCAATATCACAGAGGCCATCATCGCCGCCACAAACAACAAGATGATTTAGCGGAGAGAGAAGGGTGGAGAGTGGAGGGTGTTGAACAAATTCTCCGCTCTCCACACTCAACCCTCTATCTCTCCGCTCTCCGCTCTCCACTCTCCGTTCTCCACTAAGTAAAACCTTGGGTAACGCTTCACGTCCCTGCCGACAGCGATGTTGGCGGCAATCCTTGCACATATATATGCCGCTGTTTTCATAGCTGCCTCACTCGTCTTATTCTCCTTAATGGCAGGCAACGTATCGTGTAGCCAGTCGCAACCCTCCACATTCCAGAAAGCGCAGTAACCCGACATATATTCCGCAGCCCATTGTCGGATATTCTGTTTTTCAAGCCAACTTCTGTCATCGCCGGGAAGCACCACAATAGCACCGGCTCCATCTATGAAGTCAAAGGGATAAATCACAAGAATATCACCTATATCACTTAACTCAGAAAATCCGTCTACTGTATATTCAATCAGAATCCCTTTGTTTTGCCCATTAATGATTTCGCCTGTTTCTACTTCTGCAATTTTGCAGAAGTAAAGTTTACGCAGCTCCTCCTTAATATATGTGATGAAGTCACCTTTACCGACAATCATTATCCGGCACTCCTTTATAAGCTGTTTTTCTTCGTTTGTCATATTCGTCTATTTTTCTCATTGCAATTGGGCAATCGCGCGTGGAAATCCAGCGCAAGTCGGCTAAAAGCCGGTGCGCGATGCCAACGGCAGAATTATCCACCGCAAAATTAGAATAACTCCAGCCCCTATGCCATACCCATTTGGGTATATTTAACTCTTTTGCCCCTAAATTTACTCCTCGATATGCAAACGTACCCATTTGGGTATTGCAAGGAATATCCAACGGCGATAACTTTGCGATAATTAAACAAAACTCCAAATATGATGAAAAAAAAACTATTGATTTGGGTTTCCTGTATTCTTATTACTTGCAGTGCTTCTGCAAATAATAAAGCTCCAGAATATGGGACCCTACCAGATTCTATCGAAATCTATAAGACGCTAATCTACAAGGCAGATTCGTGTTATATGAAACAAAATTTCGAACTTGCCTCAAATTTTTATGACAAGGCGTTTTCTCTCGGAGTGAAACCTGCAGAGGTGGATCTTTATAATGGAGCCTGTGCAGCAGCGTTAAGCGGTGATGAAAGCTCGGCTTTCAATCGCCTGTTTGCAAGAGTACAGCTATATCCTCAATGGTACAGCGACAGAATTGGACAAGACGAGGATTTACTTTCCCTGCACTCTTCTCAGAAATGGAAAATTCTCTGCGATACCCTGCAAGCACGAAAATTATTTATAGAGCGTAACTACGACCACAAGCTGAAAGAACGGTTAGACTCAATCCATTATCGAGACCAAATGCCGCGTCATGCCTATCTTGCCACGTTGCGAGATTTTCCACAAGATACCCTGTTGGTAAAGACTCACCTTGTGGAAATGCAAAGGAATGACAGCATAAATCAGATAGAAGTATTTGATATTCTTGATAAATATGGCTGGCCGTCTTCAGAAATCGTAGGGCAATCAAATTTCGCAATTTGGGAGGTGATTCAGCATACTTCGCTTGAAGCTATTGAAAAGTATTTACCACTTTTCCATAAAGCAGCTGCTGATAACGAACTCAACAAATCTTTTATCGCGATGATGGAAGACCGTTGCAACATGTGGCGCAATCGTCCTCAAATGTATGGCACACAATTAGTACTTAATGATAGTGGTATAAGAGTTCCATATACTCTGCTTGACCCTGATAAAGTAGATGAATGGAGAGCCGAAATGGACTTGCCTCCAATGAAGGAATACCTAGAACAAATGAATAGACAATGAAAATCGCAGAATATTTATTTATTGTATTAACCATTCTTTTGGTTGGCTGTAATTCAACGAAAGATATACCTTTTTCTTCTCATAGTTGGTATATAAATGACATAACAGGCAATGTAGAAAGTACAGACACGACTTTGTCGTTTACTTTATGCTCTGATATGAAAGAACAGGAATTTCTTCTGATTGGAAATGAGAATGAGGCTCTAAAATATAAAGGACTGAGAGCATACTTGAATAAAATTTGTTCACATCTTGAAGTGAAATGTGATAGCATTTTATTCTACGCGCCTACCAAAGGTATATTGATTATAGGTATTACTGAGGATAAACCTTGGAAACCTAGGTCTCAGTCATTTAGTTTATTGACCGAGACCCCATACACCTCATGGGTGCGCGATGATGACGTGGACGATTGGAGTAGAAAGCCTGATGAAATTTACACAAATGTTCTTTTGGATAGAGCGGAAAAGCAGTTATTGATAATTGATCGTTTTACTTATAAGCACTCCGATATAGCATTGATCCACATTATTCAAACCGAAACTCGTAAATTCAAGTCTTTAGGTCTACCACTTTGGTCCGGCACTTGGGCTGATGTTACTGACCCGACATGCCTTGAACCAATTGCTAATTGGTTGGAGGGACACCGAAATGTGGCTTTTGAAAATTTCAGACAAAGCCATAGTTCCAGTGATAATGGCCAATAGTATCAAACTGCTGATTAATATAATGCAGCAGCTCTCGATAGCAGCAGCTCTCGATATTGGTATAGATGGACTGCTCTTACGGAGTAGTGACGCCGGTGGATTCTTTTATTAAGAACCCCATACTCAATAGGTTTATTTTTCTGTCTGTTCGCAATTATACCCGTTTGGGTATGGCAAGAAACTATAAATCACAGTAATTTTGCAAAGTAAAAATCAAAATATACAATCATGAGATTAAATTTATTAAAATTAGCTGTAATCATGTTTGCAGCATGTCCATTGAGCACTATGGCTCAGAAATGGAATTTCGGTGTAGAGGCAGGATATGTCAACAATACACTTGCTGTTGAAGAATATGAATCCACTGCCCGAAACGGCTTTAAGTTCGGGGTGAACGCTGAATACACACTCAGCAATAATGTCTCTGTAATCGGTAATTTTGCATCCTCAGAAATCGGGAGAGTAAAATCCCCAGTTTAGGGGGAAAAATAAAAAGGCATCC
>JAIDSL010000187.1 GCA_029061255.1 Muribaculaceae bacterium | reverse complement strand
CTATTTGTACTTTACGATACTGGTATCAATGATGATCTTAACGGTGTAGAACACCCTGTAGGCTTTTCAATTGACGCTATGGGAGGAAGAAAGGCTGAAGTGGTGCATTCTCTCGCGAAGTGGAAGCGTATGAAACTCGGCGCTTACGACATCGCTCCCGGATATGGCCTTTACACCGATATGAACGCCATCCGTACCTTTGAAGACCTCGACAATCTGCACTCCCTTTACGTCGATCAGTGGGATTGGGAGAAATCAATTCGCAAAGAAGACCGTAACCTCGATTATCTCAAAGATACAGTAAGAAAGATTTATTCTGCAGTGAAAAAAGTCGAGGCTGAGATCTACGAGCGCTTCCCGCATATCACTCCATGGCTTCCGGAAGAAGTCACTTTCATCCATTCTCAGGAGCTTCTCGATAAATATCCCGATCTGACACCCAAGGAGAGGGAAACCGAGGCTGCTAAGGAATATGGCGCTGTCTTTATCATGGGAATTGGAGCTCCATTGTCGGATGGCGAACCCCACGATGGTCGTGCTCCGGACTATGATGACTGGATCACTCCTAACGAAGATGGATTCCGTGGTCTGAATGGCGACCTGATTCTATGGAATCCGATTCTTCAGAGCGGTTTTGAACTCTCATCTATGGGTATTCGCGTAAGTCCGGAATCACTTCGGGAGCAATTGAAACTCCGTGGCTGCGAAGAGAGAGAGAAATATGATTTCCATAAGGCCCTGCTTGCCGAAGAATTGCCCTATTCAATAGGCGGAGGAATAGGTCAGAGCCGACTTTGCATGTATCTCCTTCAAAAAGCTCATATAGGTGAAGTTCAAGCATCTATCTGGCCCGAATCCCAAATCCGCGAATGCGCAGCCGCCGGCATTAATCTTCTATAGTATGGTAGGGACGCACGGCTCGTGCGTCCGCCAAAATTAAGCATTACCATTGAATAGGCTCTTTCCCATGAGCCAAAAGATACTGATTGGCTTGTGAAAAATGCCGGCATCCGAAGAATCCTCTCGAAGCTGAAAGAGGGGAGGGGTGGGGCGCTGTCAGCACGAGATGCTTCCTCCGGTCGATCATGCTCCCTTTCCTGATGGCATCAGACCCCCACAGCATGAACACTACATTTTCTCCATGCTCATTGATGGCACGCACTGCCGCATCAGTAAACTCACTCCAGCCGAGATTCGCATGCGATCTCGGCTGATGTTCTCTTACAGTCAAGGTGGCATTGAGAAGGAGCACTCCTTGACGTGCCCACCTCGTAAGGTCGCCATCAGCTGGTATTGGAGCCCCTGTGTCGGTATTGATTTCCTTGAAGATATTGCGTAGTGATGGTGGAATCTGTATGCCCGGATTCACTGAAAAAGAGAGCCCGTTGGCCTGCCCTGGCCCATGATAAGGGTCTTGCCCTATTATCACCACTTTAGTGTCTTTAAACGGAGAATTGTCAAATGCTGCAAAAATCTTACCTGCAGGAGGATACACAGTCACACGCGGGTCAGCATATTCCATTCTGACCGCGTTGGTCAGATTCCAGAAATAAGGCTTCTCAAACTCCCCCTTCAACTCTTTTTTCCATCCCTCTTCAATTCTTACTTCCATATATAATTTTTTTTTCAAGAGTCAACACTGTGTTGAGGGCATTAGCCCGAAATTCCAGTCTCTTATCTACAAAACAATATTTTCACATCCTTTTATCAAATATTTTTTTGCTGTTTCCCACAAAAATGTTAAATTTGCATTCTAATATATAACCCGGACCTCAGTCTTTGAAACCTGAAGCCTGAAACCTGAAACCCGCCATGTCTAAATATCTCTACTGGGTGCTTCTTGTGCTCATGTTCATTCCCTTCAAACTAATCTTTGGGGCAACCATCATATCCGCTCCTATTGCTCTTTTCATCGGCCTTATCTTTGCCCTCATATTTGGCATCCCATATCCAAAATTCAATAAAAAACTCTCCAAGTATCTTCTTCAGGCCTCAGTAGTAGGACTTGGATTCGGCATGAATCTTGAAAAATCGCTTCAAAGCGGGGCAGAAGGTATGATTTTCACTATTGCATCGGTTATCATTGTCATGGTCGCAGGCGTATTGCTTGGAAGAGTGATGCGCATCAACGAAAAAACTTCATATTTGATATCATCCGGCACTGCCATCTGTGGTGGGAGTGCTATTGCCGCCGTAGGCCCGGTCTTGAAAGCTGACCAAAATGAGATGGCTGTCTCGCTCGGTGTAATTTTTATCCTAAATGCAATAGCCCTGTTCATTTTCCCCCCTCTTGGCCATTACATAGGTCTGACTCAGCACCAATTCGGAACATGGGCTGCAATCGCTATCCACGACACAAGTAGTGTAGTTGGAGCCGGAGCAGCCTTCGATCAGATGTATTACCCCGGTAGCACGGAGGCTTGTGATCTCGCCACCTTGATCAAATGTACCCGTGCCCTTTGGATTATACCACTTGCTTTCTTCACAATGTGGTTTTTCCGTAAAGGGGGAACCGATGATCCCAATGGTGGCAAATCAAAAGTTTCTGTGCCTTGGTTTATTTTCCTCTTTGTCCTTGCGATGATTTTCAACACATATGTTGGCACTGAGACCTTCCGTCCCGTCTATAATGTCCTTGTCGACATAGCTAAGCAGTGCCTTATTGCTGTCCTCTTTGCTATTGGTGCAGGACTGAGCCTGAAAGTCGTCAAGCAGGTAGGCGTAAAACCCCTTGTCCAGGCCGTAGCGCTTTGGATCATAATAGGAGTAGGCTCCCTCGCCGCCATCCTCTACCTCGGCATCTAACCCCCTTGACTCTTAACTCTTAACCCTTATATAAGTGAACGCAATCACCCGTACCATAGTCTACAACATCCATCCGCAGTCTTTGATCATCAGTACCGGAGCTGTGATGGGTGGACTCACCGCATCCGTTATCCGTGGAGGTATCTCCGTCTTTCCTGCCATAATGACCCTCCTGTTTGCAATGTTGCTTCAGATCTCTGCCAACTTATATCACGGTTATTTCGACCTTTGTTTTGGTGCAGGGGAGAATATATCGGGGATGGGCGACCGTGATTCGCGTTCTGCCAATTCGTCAAGGGTTTTCATACTTAGGGTTGTTGCAAATGGCTTTGGTATTCTCGCGCTTACTGCCGGGATGTCATTGTTCTCCTTTATCGGATGGTTCGGGCTTGTTTATGTGGCTTTGATAGCTATTATGCTTTATTTGTATTTTGCGGGTCCGAAACCTATGGTGCGCACCAAATGGTCATTATTGTTCACATTTCTGTTTTTTGGCCCGATCGCTGTCAGTGGAACTGCTCTAATTCAGAATACTTCAAGTCAAGACTTGTTGCCGATCGCGGTGTATTCTGTTATAAATGGACTTTTGGCTGCGAATGCCCATATAGCTATTCAGTATATCCGTTATGAGGAAGATAAGAAAAATGGCAAGGAAACTCTTGTGACGGCTAAAGGTGGAAAGTTTACCCGTTTTGTCTATTTAGGCAATTCATTGCTTGTATGTGCTATTCTCATTGTGCGTCCCAGTGCAGTTGACTTTGTTTCTCGTTGGGTCGGAATAGCTGTAGCCGCTTGTGTGTTGCTTTCCTCTGTTTGGGTATTTGCCATAATGCATAGGAATACAGTAAAAGTGTCGAGGAAGGTAAGGACTGTTACCATGTATCAATATATTTTGGTGACGCTCGTGTTGATGGCAATCGTGATGTGTTCTGTCGACAAATTCAACATCAACATCTTCCACTTCCTCTAATCCCTCCAAGAGTGTGGAAAGCATGCTCCGCATGCGTCCCCGCGCGTCCCTATTGGTAACATACCTCAAAATTCTAACCCAAAAACTAAAAATATTCAAATATTTTTATTAACTTTGCACCGCAATTCCGAAAGGACCTGCAATAGTGGAAAAATTTGGCTGCTTGCAACCACTGAAAAAAATGCTAAAACTGCTTTATGATTCCCTTCATCCCCATCGGATGGAGTAAGCTGTCGAGGCATTTTGAGCGCAAGCCCAAATGCCTTTTTATTTTCCCCTATCCTTCACCATTAACTCTCCACTCTCCACTCTCCACTCTTTACTCTTAACTCTTAACTCTTAACTCTTTACTCTTAACTCTTAACTCTTTACTCTTAACTCTTTACTCTAATAATATGAGCTACTTATTCACATCCGAATCCGTTTCTGAAGGCCATCCTGACAAAGTGGCCGACCAGATTTCCGACGCGCTCCTTGATGAATTCTTGGTTCGCGACCCCAAATGCCATACCGGTATTGAGACACTTGTTACTACCGGTCAGGTAGTTATAGCCGGTGAGGTTTCTTCCGATGCATATATCGACCTTCATTCCGTAGTGCGCAACGTAATCGACCGTATCGGCTACAACCGTGGTGCATACCGTTTTGATTGCGACAGCTGCGGCATCCTTTCAGCCATCCATGAGCAGAGCCCTGACATCGCTCAGGGTGTCAACCGTGAGGTGGAGGAGGCTCAGGGTGCCGGCGACCAGGGCATGATGTTTGGATATGCCGTAAACGAAACCGAAAACTTTATGCCCCTTACCCTCGACCTGGCACATATGTTCATGCGCGAACTCGCCGATATCCGCCGTGAAGGCAAGGAGATGACCTACTACCGCAAAGGCAAGCTCGTCACATATCTTCGCCCGGATGCTAAAAGCCAGGTGACCGTCGAATATGACGACAATGGTAAGCCGCTGCATGTAAATACCATTGTTATTTCCACTCAGCACGATGAGTTTATTGAGCCTCTTCAGGATACCCCGGAGGCAAAAAGAGTGGCTGAAAACAAGATGCTCGAAGTGATCCGTCGCGATGTGAGGAATGTCCTCATTCCTCGTGTATTAGCAAAACTTCCTGAGAAGACCCGAGCTCTCTTCGACGATCGCTATATCCTGCATGTCAATCCTACCGGTAAGTTTGTGCTTGGTGGTCCTCATGCTGATGCAGGTCTCACCGGTCGTAAGATTATCGTGGATACCTATGGAGGCCGTGGTGCTCATGGCGGTGGCGCATTCTCCGGTAAAGACCCCTCCAAGGTTGACCGTTCTGCAGCATATGCTTGTCGTCATATCGCGAAGAATCTTGTCGCCGCAGGCGTTGCCGACGAGGTTCTTGTCCAGGTTGCATACGCCATTGGTGAGGCAAGCCCTGTAAGCTTCTGCATAAATACTTTTGGTCGCTCCAAGGTCAATATGAGCGATGCTCAGATAGCAGATGTAGTAAAGGGTCTCTTCGATATGCGTCCCCTCGCCATCGAGAAGCGTTTCGGACTCCGCGAACCTATCTATCTGGAGACCGCTGCCTACGGCCATATGGGTCGCAAACCCCAGAAGGTAAAGAAAGTCTTCAAGTCTGGCTATGACTCCGATCCCATTGAGCGTGAGGTTGAGCTCTTCTCATGGGAGAAACTCGACTCTGTCCCCGCCATCCGCGAAGCCTTCGGCCTCGACGTCTGACATTATGGGAGGAGGGTGTTGCAGAACTATATTCTCCGCATCTTGTAGGGACGCACGGCTCGTGCGTCCGTTTTTTATATTGTTGATTACCAATCTAATTGCATAGAGGACGCACGAGCCGTGCGTCCCTACATTAGAATATTGGCCATTTTGCAACACCCTCTTAGTTCATCTATCAATAGCCTCGGAGAGGCGGTTTATGGTTTGGATAATGCATTATACACTAAGTGTTTATTCAAATAAAATACATAATATGGATCTCAATGACTAATAATTATGCATTATGAATTATGCATTATGAATTCACAAAGACAAGGTATTCCCCAGCCTCCAGCGACATCGGCACGTCAGCCGTCTCACCGCGGAAGTAATCCTTCATCCCGCTTACGTCAGGCTTCCCTCCTGTGAACTCCACAGCTTGCTCCTCGCTTCCAAGGTTCACCATCGTCACAACCTTCGAGCCATCCTTCTCGCGTGAGAACACAAGCAGATCTTGGCTTACAGTAGGATAGCTCACCACTGATCCCCCCTCGGTTCCTGCTGCCAAAGCCTCCTGCGAATGTTTGAGGGCATTCATCTTCTTATAGAATTCGAAATATTCATTGCGTGGTTCCCACTGAGGAGCCTTGTCCTTCTCGAAAAATTCGAAAGCTCGGTTCATACCTGTCTCTTGGCCAGTGTATATTATTGGCATACCGGGTAGGGTATATGAAAGCACTGCAAAAGCATTGGTCAGATTGCCGAGGCGATCAAACTCAGTCCCCTCCCATGAGTTGAGGTCGTGATTGGTCACCATATTCATCAGGTAGGTATCCTTTGGATATTCCTGTGCCTGCTGTTCGAGCATCGCATAGATGTCTGTTGCATGCCTTTCAGGGAATTCCTTTATCTTTCCTTCCTTGTCTTTGAAAGTATACTGTCCGGAAGTTGCAGCTATTTCGCTGAAAAGATCCTTCATCGGCCAGTTATAGCCCATATCGAAACCGTTCTTCTGCAGTTCCGGCTTGCTTGCCTCTGCCAGCATAAACACATCAGCTTTGGCAGCCTCAAGTTGCGGACGAGCCTCATCCCAGAAATCAGTAGGCACTTCACCTGCCACATCGCAACGGAAACCATCCACTCCCACTTCTGTCAGCCAGAACTTCATCGCATCAATCATTCCCTTGCGCATCTCAGGATTGGAATAGTCGAATACGTACACATCTGTCCAGTCATAGACACCCTTCATATTGCCGAGGGAATCCTTTTCATACCAATCGGGATGCTCTGTGACCCATTTGTTGTCGCGCCCTGAATGGTTAGGTACCCAGTCGAGGATCACCTTCATTCCTTTCTCATGAGCATCTTTCACCATCTCCTTGAATTCCTCGATGGTGCCAAACTCCGGATTGAAAGCCGTATAGTCAGCCACGGAATAATAGCTGCCGAGAGTTCCCTTGCGGTCTTGCTTGCTGATAGGATGTATTGGCATCATCCACAGGATATCCACGCCAAGATCCTTGAGGCGGGGGAGTTCCTTCTGGAAAGAAGTCACCTTGCCGTCATCAGAGTATTGACGAAGGTTTACCTCATAGATCACAGCATTGCGGCTCCATTCCGGGTGAGTGACATTGGTATAGGTAGAATCTCGTTCCTCACCTTCAGCCTCTTTGGCTGAGCCCTTTCCGCCACAAGCGGAAAAGACAAGTGCGCCGATCAACCCCAGCGCCGGTAACAGTCTCTTCATAATTCAGATTATAAGGGTTATTACATTGAATTTTTCCTTCCGCAAAAATAACACATTTCCCCCTCATCTCCAAATTAATCCACACAGTTTTTCCAGACATCTCATACCATCCCATAGAAACTTTCCCCATATAGACTCTTTGTAGGGACGCACGGCTCGTGCGTCCGCCCACATGATATATAACAAAATCCTTGACAGAGTACTTCTGCTGTGTATCTTTAACCTCGACTTGGGAGGAGCACAAGAGATTAATCATACAACATTGCTTAAATCCGAAGTCCAAGTTCTGATGTAACATTCTACAGCATCGGAGCCCTAATCAAGTATATAGGCGAAGTGCTTGGTGTTTTGTGTAAAGATAATATAGCGAATAATAACTCGCAAATTTTGCGAGTTATTATTCGCAAGAATGCATAAAAACTATTCAAACGGAGCCAGTAAGCGTCAGCAAGTTTGTCGAAGGTGAAACGTCCCATCAAAATTGTGCCCAATAGTAAGCTTCGAGCCAGCATTGCCCGGAGGGCAATAATCTTGTTAACACTGGGCCTCTGGCCCAGTGGAAAGCCCCATCTTCTCCCCATCTACCCCGGAGGGGTAGCACTATTTTATCGACATTGGACTTCAGTCCGGGGCTTCCCCGTCAAAAGCTCGGTAGCCTCGGAGGGGCACTTTATGATATAGTCTTTATTTTAGCACATAGAACTGAACACCCTAATAAATTGTTTTTATGCAAATTTAAAAAAAATCCTCTAATCCCCAAATTTGGTACGAATTTAGTGTTTATAATCCCCAAATTCAGTATAAATTTAGTGATTAGCTTGAAGGTGACTCTACTTACAGTCAAAACATAAAGTACTTGTGCATTTTGATCTTTGATGAGTCTTTTTTCAAGTGACGGAGAATGTGGAAAGCGCTCTCCGAGCGCGTCCTCGCGTGTCCTAACCCTAACTTTTCCAATATGACAGAAGTGAATAGTTACTTTTGTGTGTGACCTATAATTGTTTATCCAGAAGAATGCTTCGCCTTGAAACTCTGCCTCTTTGCGCCTTTGCGTGAAGATAAAAGATTATGCGAAAGTTGAGTCATTCTTCCCCATTACCTTCAAAGTCACTCCATAATTTAAAAGATAACATTGAGGTCACATTCCTCTTGATTTTTTTGAAAAAGTATTAGTTATTCCTCTTTATTTTTCGGCAAAAGTATCAGTTATTCCTCTTGATTTTTTTGAAATCGTCTTATATTTATTTGCAATTTCAAGTATTTATACTTAAATTTGCACCACAATCCTTATATTTCTCCCCCTCCTAAGTATGCGTCAGCCGGTTTGTCGAAGGCGAAACGTCCCATCCAAATTGTGCTTAATATTTCGCTTGATCATGGGTATAAAATGTTTTTACGCAAATTTACTAAAAAAACCTCTAATCCCCAAATTCAGTATGAATTTAGTAATTAGGCCTCCTAAAGTTGGGTGGTTATGGCTGGACTTGGCGGGTTCTGGCGGGAAAAACAGTCAGTCCTTCCGCCTTTGAAGTTCAAAATCAACTACAAATGAAAATCCGGCATTTTGCATCCAGTCCCTGATTGTCTCATCATCCTGATCAATAATGCCTTTCACGGATTGCATTATGCCTAATCGCCGGCTTTTAAGATCTGACGAATTAAGATTAAAAATTTCTATGGTCTTCTTGACTTTAGAACGTATCGATTCATCGGTAATCGATTGATGCGGAACAATAGCCCCATCCTGCCTATACCAAAAATACTGACTTAGATTAGCATCCAACGGTGAGAAAATATTCCTATATACATTATCGGCTACTGTTCTCGGTCCGGAAATATGTGTATCCTTATAATCAGCTCCGCAGTCAATATCTTTTGCTGCAACAAATAGATTGTTCCAGTCAAAGGTTAGTTCCGGATATAAGGACTTCTTTCTGAAATGGTCTATGTGTATGGATTGCTTCGTGCCTTCTCCAAGCCACAATCCTGTATAGGCACATTCATTCCGTTGTTCAAGCAACCCTTGTTCTCGGCATGCATTATAGCCGGTCTGATTATTCTTGTGAAAATCATCCCAACTCCATGCGTTATTGTCGGCATTTTGTAGACAATCATTTGCCTCCGTCTTATTGATTGTCTTCATTTTTGTGTAAACTTATCCCTACGGAATTTTTCAATTCTAAGACCTATGATGTCGATATCGTCTGGTCCAAGAATGTCGCTGAGTTGAATGAGATTCTTGTTATATAAGTTGATATCATTACGATCAAGGGCTTCATAACCGGTATCGAAAAGAGACTGCACGAATGGATTGCGTAGTGATGAGACTTCGAATGAAGAGGTAAGAATGTTTGAAGAAAGTTTGCCGTAAGTATATTGAGGCACAATTTCTCCTTCCTTAATGCCGAAAACTTTCCCATTTACATCTGAGGCCACGATAGGGGAGTGGCTGGTGATGAAGAACTGGCAGTTGGGAAATGTTTTCACAAGTCTGGAGACAATACTCTGTTGCCATTGTGGATGAAGATGAAGATCGATCTCGTCAATCAGCACAATGCCTTCCCCGCTCAATGGATCTGAGGAAGGGTTTGCAATGGTCAGGCGTCGTGCTATGTCGCATACAAGAGAGATATAGCATTTCTCACCATCCGACAACTGATTTAATTTCAGTGTCTCATTCCCTTTCTTCATTGTCAGGGCAAGTGGGCGGCGTCTAACTCTCAAATCGGTGTATTCAGGCAGCATGGCCGCCATGCATCGTCTTACAGACTCAAGACCATGATCTTTGAAGTTGGGATTGCTTTTATACTGTTCATTCTCATAGTCTTCAGCAAGTCTGAACCAGTTGAAGAAATCAGAGAAAGACTGGCCGCTTGATAAAGCATTTCGATAGGTATCCAATTGGGAGAATTCGTTTTTCCCACGCGGAAGACGAGGATAAGTGTTAGGAATCACACGATTAACCCCATAATGAATTATCACAGGCAAAGATAGATTTGAATCCGAATCAAGAGCATTGCGCAGTTGAGCAACTCTCTGATTCATTGCAGAGAGGTCGCTCCTGTCAGTCTTTTTATATTTCAGACTTCGATAAAGTTTCCAGTGATTGTCGTCATCCATACCTAAGTCAATCGTACATCCATTTGGTGAATGTATCTCTATGTCATCCTTAGGAATGTCACGACCTCTACCTTTAGCTGATTGGATTCTTGCTGTATACCAAGAGAATACAAGCGAGATGGCATCAAGAACACTCGATTTGCCCGCTCCATTTATGCCTAAGAAGAGGTTAACATGATCGTCACATTGCGGAATATCGACATTCCGCAAACCCCTGAAATATTCAATTGATAAACGTTTGATCTTCATCCGCCGTAATGTTTTGATACGCAAAAGTAATAAAAAACTCGTTATTATCCAATATACTTATGTATAAAAATCAATACCCCTCCCTACTGATTAAGATAAGCGTGAATTCCTCATCACAAGAAAAACACGACTGTCACCGACTCAATACTCGGCGGCCTCATAAAAACTTCACACAAAATCGATCATCGAATAGACAGTTATCAAAAATATTTATTAAATTTGCATAGCCTTACAAGTGCCACTTGTTGTGTTCCGAATGATATTCCGCCATAGGAGTGATGGCTGCCTCAGCCGGTTCGTATACGATTGAAACGTCCGTACCGACCGTAATCCTCGCGAAGCCGTATCCGCTCCGGGCTTCTGCCCGGTCACTCGTCCCACCCCATACTTTCGATAGCTCTCATTTCGTCCTTCCTGATCCTTGATGAAGCTCTTGACGGAATGTAGCTTCCCTTATTCTCATCCCTCATCTTGAAGACGACAGCAAAGTTCCCGCTTGACATGACCGGATCATCGTGACTGTCAAGCACAGGCCGAAGCGAAGCCAATTCATTGAAATTGTCTTCCGCCGAGAGTATCGCCTCCCTATATTCTGATATCAGTGGGTATTGTCGTTATAAGATCACTTTATATATAGTCAGCACACATAGGCGCAAGTCGTGTCGTATATATATTCAGTATCCAATGAGGTGAATTTACATTGTTTTGTTTGATATTTGTATTGAAAGGATTGATCTATACTGTTATTTGGTAAATATTTGCGAACATATCATATATTCGGGTTTTAGCCGCCTCTATGTTGTTATTAGCTTTCCGATTTATAAAAATACATGAACTTGATTCGTCAAAATGAGTGATATAAAAAATGAAGTTGTTTCGACTTATTTTTTTATTAAGATTTCGTCAGCTTTGCGAGCAGATTTCGCTTCATGAAGAAGGAG
>JAIDSL010000186.1:30174-33615 GCA_029061255.1 Muribaculaceae bacterium | reverse complement strand
AGAAGACGAAGATATTTGCGTTTGAGGGTTTCCATAAGTCAGATTTTTTAGACTGCAAAGATAATAAAAAAATAATTGCTGCAATAATCATTTTGCGAAAATCATCATTGCAATAATCATATTATGAAAACCATCATTGTAATAATCAGTATACGGAGACCATCACTGTTCGAAGAATAAATCGCAACCGTGGTTGCGGTTGCAAGGATGATTGTCTTTTGTAGAATGAGGTTATTTATTTAGGTCGTCGTAGCCGTCGTAGCCGATGGCTTTGGTTTTAAGCTCTGGGGTGAGGGGAGGAAGCGGAGCATCAAGAATTGACGTGCATAGACTTTCCGCTATGTCCCGTGCAAGCTGCAGCCGTTTCTGCGACCATCGCAGCTGTTTCCATTCAATACGCATTATTATGTGGTTGGCATGCTCCGTCAGACTCAGTTTGCGCAGGAAATTATTAGGGGAATGGGTATTATGATATTGCTGATGATCGAGGGTAAGGTTCAGGTCAGAAGCCAGTGTCTTCTCAAGAGTATTATAAAAAGCTTCGTATGTCGGGCCATCCTTTATGAAAAGATCTTCTCCGGATGTCCGTGTGTCTCCCTTTTTGCCTCCGATATTAAGGTGGATATTGGTTGGGTATGGTGGTTCCAGAGCCCCGCTTGCTACCAGGACAGTAAGGGACCAGTCATCTTCTTTAGCCATCAATCGTTTTAGGTCGGCTGCGTATTCCTTCAAGCCTTCTATATCATCGTCTGAATTGAACGCATAATATGACTTATATGGTGCCCGTTGGCCAATCTCGCGGCTTATGTAGTTGAACTGACCTATATAGGCGAGGTAGAAGCAGAAATGCGACAGTCCCGGATCTATCATATTTGACGGCGCAATGATAGTGATTCGGGAATTCCGGTCGATACAGCAGCCATATGGAGTGTTCTGAGGATAATGCTCCAATGCTATGCGGTCAGCTACATAGTCACCGTCGTCGGTCGGCACAGTCGCGGCAAGGTTGACTATCCGGAATCCGGGACCGTGAGAGACTGCTTCTTGAAGATTGTCGGATTTCATATTTAGCCTTACTTTGAGGTCATCTACACTCCTGAACGGAGGGACTACCTGCAGGCCGGTCGGGCGATCAAGCTTCCGCTCGAAGCCATTGCGCAGTTTAGCGGCATCGTTTCTGACCTCTTCCTCATGATTGCGGTTTTCTATCGCATCGGTAAATCCGGCTCCGATTATACCGGTCGGGACTGCTACAATGGCTATGCCGAGAAGACCGACTATGCATGCGATAATCCTGCCTACTACTGTCACCGGGGGTGTATCGGCAAACTGTCCCGGGTCTCCAATATATTGGGCAAACGCCCACATCACGGAAACGGCACCGTTATCGTATACATCCGGCTGGGCATCATGCTCTGCAAAAAACAGCACAAGGCTCAGAATTACCGTTATCACAATCAGGAACTGCATGGCTACTACAAGCTCATGGCGTTTCTCCTTGATTGCATCCGTCAGAAGATTGAATGATTTTGTATAGCGTCCTATACGTAGAGTCCGCACCACCCTTGCCGTACGCAGGGCCTTAAATGCCATCACCGGCAGAGGGAATATCCACTGGAGATAGAATGGGAAAGTAGAGAGAACGTCAATCGCTCCATAGAAAGTGAAGCAATATCTAAGCCTTCCTTTCCATCCCTTAAACTTAGGATTGATTATTGGTGCAATCCAGATTCGGAGACAGACCTCTACCGTAAAAAAGACAAGCGTGAATATATCTACCCAGAATAGGACGCGGCGAAGTTTAGGATCAAGATCGAAAGTCGACAGGAATATCTCGGTCGTGCTTATCAGGATCATTGCTATGATAAGCCAGTCTACGATATTGTGCCATTGGCGCGTGTGTAGGTTCTCGTCTAAGGCACGCGCCAGATTTATTTTAAATGACTCTTCAGTTTTATTTTCACTTATTTGCGTCTTTTGGATTCTCATCCCAAGAAGTAGGATAATCTCCCCAAAATAGCATGTGATATTTTATTGCCAATGATATTTTGTGGAGATTACCCGATAGATTTCAGACAAATTGTATTACGTTGGCCTTCGGCCTTGACTTCCGGCTACGGGGAGATTGAGGTCATGCGCGTGATTCTTATTGTCTTCTTCGTCGTTGTCTTCAGTAACTGGTTTCCTTATGTAGATAAAGAAACAGTTCTCCCGCCTCATTGCAGAACTACTCTTTAAGTCTGGCAATAAGGCGGGGGAGGAATTTAGAGTTTTTCAATAATGAAATGTGAGGCTACGCATTGACTGTAAGGGATGTCTTTGCCAAGCTGCTGCTTGATGGCTTCCTGGATCCTCTTGGCGTTTACATCACAAATACCGCTGGGAGTGATGACCCTTACAGTCGTGCCTTTGGGGATTCCGTTGGAGCCCCCGAGCGACACTTTTGAAGTTACTTTGAAATTGGGCATAATTTGATGTTTTATGATTAAAGTGTTTAGAAAAGTTTTACAAAGTTAAGAAATTCCTTTAACAGTATGAGGGTTGAGGTGTGGCAGATATTTCATAAAAACGTGAAATATCATTCACGGTACAGTGTCAGGAGAATACCGACAACCTGGCTGATGGGTATTTGTGTGTCCTCATAGCATTTAGTGAGAGACTAAGACTATTAAATCAAAGTTGATGGTTGTCGGTAAGTAACAGTTTACTTTGCGATATTATTCTGAATACAAGGAGAATCCACGAAATTAGATTTGACCTTATCCCATGTCAGCCTGTCAGGCAAGTTAACTCTCAAAATTCCCGTACACCCTTTGAAGTCAACATCAGAAAACTTGATTCTTGGGTTAAGAATTGACACCTCCGCAAGAGACTTGCAGCCTTCGAATGCCCAGCCGCGCATAATCTTCACGCTCTCGGGAATAATGATGCTCTGAAGTGAAGTGCAGCCAGAGAATGTACTGCTGTTTATGTCCGTAACTCCAGGGGGAATAGTGACGTTCTGGAGTGACGTACAACCTTCGAATGCACCTCTGCCTATCTCCGTCACGCTCTCGGGGATGGCGACACTCTTGAGGGAGGAACAGCCTGAGAATGCACCGGAGCCTATATTTGACACCCACTTGGGGATGACTACACTCTGGAGGGACTTGCACCCTTTGAATACCTCCATATCTATCTCCCTCAAACATTTTGGAATGTTAACACTATGCAACGAGATGCAGCCGGAGAATGCTTTGCTGCCTATCTCCATCACGCTATCGGGGATGGTGACGCTCTGAAGTGAAGTGCAACCGTTGAATGCCGCTCCGCCTATCTCCGACACGCTATTGGGAATGACGACGCTCTGGAGTGAGGTGCAGCCTCTGAATGCCGAGGCGCCTATCTCCGACACGCTATTGGGAATGGTGACGCTCTGGAGTGAGGTGCAGCCTGAGAATG
>JAIDSL010000186.1:0-30074 GCA_029061255.1 Muribaculaceae bacterium | reverse complement strand
GTGCAGCCTCTGAATGCATAGTCTCCTATCGCCGTCACGCTCTCGGGAATAATGATGCTCTGAAGTGAAGTGCAGCCAGAGAATGTACTGCTGTTTATGTCCGTAATTCTCGGGGGAAGAGTGACGTTCTGGAGTGAGGTGCCTGAGAATGTCGAGGCGCCTATCTCCGTCACGCTATCGGGTATGACGACGCTCTGGAGTGAGGTGCAGCCTGAGAATGCACGGTGGCCTATCGCCGTCACGCTCTCGGGTATGACGACGCTCTGGAGTGACTTACAATCATTGAATACTTCGCTGCCTATCTCCCTCACACTTTTTGGAATGTTAACACTATGCAACGAGTGGCAGCCTGAGAATGTCCTAGCGCCTATCGCCGTCACGCTCTCTGAGATCGTGACGCTCTGGAGAGCGCTACAACCACAAAATGCAGAGTCACCTATCTCCGATACACTCTCGGGTATGATGACACTACGGATGTGCCGGCAATTGTAAAATGTTTTGGAACCTATGGAAATAAGGCTATTAGGCAGTTCGATTGATGTTAAATTAGCACAATCACAGAATGTTATATCTCCTATCTTCCGGATATCAGGCGATAGAAATATTTTGAAGAAATCCCGGAAGTTAATATCCGAACTTTTAATTTCCTTTCCCCATATTACGACACGTAGCGTAGGTATCCCATCATTGATTGCTACTTCAGCTTGACATGAGTCCAAAAATCCCTGAAGATCAAACTTCCCCTTGAGCTTACAGCGACCGATAATTGTATGCTTATTGGTTAAATCGACCCTTATCACAGCCATTGTCTTTCCTGTGGTGATTTGGTATTTCGTCTTTTTTGTGGCGATTTTGTGTATCCATTCCGAAAGCGCTGCTTCGAACACAACTTGGTCGAATGCTATCGGTTTCTCTTTCTTTGCACCATCTTTGGCTTTCCTTTCATTCGGATTGGTCTTACTCCAAGGAGAATCCTCAAAATTTACTTTGACTTTGTTCCATGTCAGCCCTTTAGGTAGATTGACTGTAGTAATTCCCGTACATCCCTTAAATGTAGATTTATCAATCTTGATTTTCGGGTTAAGGATTGTCACGCTAAAAAGCGACGTGCAGTCTGAGAATGCCTCTCTGTCTATCTCCATCACACTCTCGGGGATAGTGACGCTCTGGAGCGACGTACAGCCATCGAATGCTGACTCTCCTATCTTCGTCACGCCATCGGGTATGACGAGATTTGCAGGTGACCCTAATTCCGCATAGGATTCTTTACTGAATAGTATTGCCATGATTTTATTGGTTTGTAATTTATTTAGTAGTCTATATAATAAAGTTGTTAAACTTATTTTTTATAAGTTGATAGAACGGTAAAATTATTATTAAAGTATAATTGCCTTATACTTCGATAATATGCGTCAGCAGTGATTTGTCCTTTAGATAGTTGGGCTTTTCCTTACACCTTGCCGCTATCATCATTTCTAACATTTCGTGACGTTTCTCTATCCATCGGTCCATTTCGCCGTTGAAGTATTTGTTTACGTCTAATTGGTCTAATACACTCATAATCTTTTTGTGTCAACATCTGTTTCAGTATGGTCAGTATAGCGGAATTGTGACAATGTACACTGTATCTAAACTTAGCTCCTCGTTATCGGCTGGTAAGTGATCGGTAATAGCATAACCTTTCTTTGATAATCTTTCCCTGAGGTGGCTTACTGCTTCGGAGAAAGAGTTCTCATCCTGAGATGAGAGAAGGACAAGGAACTTTCTGTAGTCTCTGGTATTAACCTGAGCCTTGGATTTCTTCTCCGGATGAAGTAGCCCCTCCACGTCTTTTTCCAGTGACTGTATCTGCGCTCCGCCGAAACGTACTCCTTCATATGGAATCAGGGCTTTTATCTCTGCCGCAATCTTGCTTTCCGGTATGCATACATCATATCCGTTGGCGTATGCAGAAACCCTAAGGCTGCATTCCGCTTGTCTGCGTGCGTCATTGTCATCGATCAGATCCCTATCCTTGAGAAAGTCTATGAATGCCAATTCCGCCAATTTGGTTATTATACCGTTGATTCGGGTAAGCCCTTGCTTAGCTGATAGTAGATCTGCCAGAAGAGGCTTGATCATTTTTGAGTCGATGCTGTTTATCATATATTTAAGTTTTGAAAGAATTAGTATTATGGTTTGTTACAACAGGTGCGTTACACGAGCCGTGCGTGCCTACAGGTGGGTCGCAATCCAGGGTGGCGAGGGGAGGGGAGATGGATTGCAGCATGTTTGTAAGGCAGTGGAGAAGCAAGCGAAGAAGTCCTTGTTGAGGGCAATGCTCAGTTTGAAAAGCAGGTCGGTGTCTATGCTGGTGCGGGAGAAAATGTCGTATATATTGCGTCGGTCGCAATGTATCTTTCGGCTGAGCCAGGTGACGGTGCGCTCCTGACGGCGCAGTTCCTCCTCGATTATCTTGCCTATATGTATTGATTCGAATTCGTTAGATTCGTGATTTTTCCTTGTCATATCAATTGCATCTTTTCGTGTCAGCCTGCTACTTTCCCTTTAGTGTGTCGATGGATACACTTTGGAGGCAGCGTGGGGCTGTCGGTCAAAAAAAATATTGCACACCGGATGCAATCGATATTTTCATTTAGGCGCCCGTGGCGGGCGCCAAGGAAAGAAGAGCGGTTCTCATCACTTCCCGCTGCGTGAGCAGCCGAATTGCCGGGGTGATGTAATCTTCCCTGCCGGTCGGAGACGTGCGCTCCGATCGGTTTTGCAATACAAAATTACAGCAAATTTTGCAATCCACCAAGACAAAAGTGTGTAATTTTATTTCACACTTTTATAATTTACTTAACTTTCGCAAGCTCTAAAAATCGCACTCAAAGAGCGCAAAGGCGCAGAGGTTTTATCAACTATAAACGATAAACTATTAATTTTAGCTTCGCGACTCGGTTGTGGCAAGCACGCTGAGATTGCGGGCTGCTCCGCATCGCCCGGAGCTCGCAGAGTATAAGCGCAGTTCCTGCGCTAAGGGATTGCGAATCCCTGCCCTTGAAGCCCACAGAGACTTACGCTGAATAGTTCCCTGTCCGATTGCAGAGGGAATTGGCGTGGAATTCTTAATCTTGCAGACGAAGTAAGCCCCTGAAAGCCGGATAGGGGCTTTCAGGGGCTTGTCTTAGAGGGGTGTAGTTGCGTGGAGATTATTTGATTGCAATCTTCCTCGACCGGCCGCCCTGACGGACGATGTAGAGGCCCGGGGCAAGGTTGTCGGTGGAGTCGGCGATGCGAACGCCGTTGAGCGTATAGACTGCGAGAGGTGAGGTGAAGTCTATATCCTGATCGTCATTGTCGTCAAATACACTTTCAATTCCGTCAGGCCCATAGTCAGGCTTGAAGATTGCGTCTATACCGGCGAAGTCTGTCTCTCTGATATCCTGGAATTGCCACCAGCATTTTTCTGCATTCTGGTATTTAGATTTTGAACCTATGGGCACATAAAGAATCCTATTATTAGCTTTGGAAAAGCAATCGTCAAAAGCTGTGGGAGGGGTCTCCCGCATGCAGTAGATCGTATCAGGCCAACAGTCTTTAAAGCATTTTTCTGAAAGCGCATTTGCATCAATGCATAAATTTGAGAGACCTTCGCAGTAATAGAATGCCTCTCTTCCGATCGTGTCTGCCTTAATCCTTATGGTCTCAAGATATGTGGCTTCGTAGAAGGCATAAGAGGATACATTCTTGTCTCCTAAATCCAGGTCAAGATGTCTTACCGGCTCATCACTGTCTCCTACAGTAAAGGTATTACAAATAGGATTAGAATAGTGGTTATGGAATAATATCTGACTCCATTTATTCAGATCATTGATTTTCACCACCAAGTCGTTTACACAATGGTCGAAAGCGGATTCCCCGATTTCCGTAACAGTCTCTGGAATCTCAATCTGCTTCAGATTATAATTATTATAAAACGCGTATGCAGGAATATAAGTCAGTGACGCAGGCCATTGAAGCTTCTCAGGAGTGCGAAATGGTTCAGAATCAATGTATATAATATCGCGATCATTCATAAATGTTATTTTCGACCGTGCGGTGTCGTAGTCAATTCCGAGATAGGATTCAACAGAAGGGAACGTACATCTATATAATCCGGAACATCCTTCAAAGGCATCTTTCCCTATTGATTTAATCGAAGCAGGGAAGTTTATGTCCATCAGATATTTACAATTATAAAACCCATATGGGTTGATTCGCTCTGTACCTTCGGGAATGGTCATGTGCAGAATTTCCTCGTCGTTGACGAATAAATGCTTTGCATAATATGTAGGATTAGATTGTTCGTCAGCGAAAGATACATTGAGCCAGTCTTCAATTGAGGGCGTATGGACTTCCCTCAGACTGTTGCAATTGTTGAAAGCACTATAACCGATTGATTTTACGGAGCCTGGTATGGTCACCGAGGTCAAGTCCACACATTCTGCGAACGCGTATGAAGGGATAGCCTTAACATTATCTCCTATATAAATTTCTTTCAGACACGGTAGCAAACTAAATGCCTCACCGCACCAATTCCCACAGTATTCGCAATTCTCCGCATTAAAATAAATTGTTTCAAGGCCACTCCCTTGGAAAGCCCAATCGCCTATTGATTTGACGGATGGGGGGATAGTCACCGATGTCAGACCGTAGCAATCCTCAAATGCTCTAGCACCGATTGTGGTGAGGGAGTCGCCTAATGTCAGTGAACTCAGACTCTTGCAAGCGCGAAAAGCATAATATTGGATTGATGTGACGGAGTTGGGGATAGCCACCGATGCCAGTCTGGTGCAATCGGCAAAAGCGGCCATTCCTATAGATTTCACGGATTCGGCGATGGTCACCGATGTCAGCTCACTGCAACCCCAAAAAGTATTATTGGGGATGGAGTCAACCGTTGAGGGAATGACTAAATCCTTAATCTCCTCCCCGGCTATCCATAGATTATGTGCATACGTAAGAGGGTTGGACTGCATGTCAATTTTTAACATGGATTCAACACTTGCAAATTCAGCCTTTTTCAGGCCGGTGCATTTATCGAAAGCCTGTGTGCCGATGAGGGTAACGGAATTGGGGATAGACACGGATTTCAGACTGGAGCAATTGCAGAAAGCAGTATCTTTGATTATGGAGACTGAATTACCTATTGTCACTGATTCCAGAATACTGCAACCCTCGAAAGCACCATGTCCTATTGTTGTTACGGAGTTGGGGATAGTCGCTAATTCAATATTGGTCTTGAGAAAGGAGTATTTGCCTATTTCGGTTACGGTGTATTCTGTATCACCGTCTTTAACAACCTCAGGGATTTCCAGCCAGGTTCCATACGGCAGCCTTGTGCTGGGTGCAGACACGGTACCATCTTTCGTCTTACATGTCTTTGCTTCCTCATCGATGACCGTATAAAACAAAGTGAGTCCCCCTCCTTCCGAATAAGAGAATTCGCGGGCGAATGTCGGGAGTACAATTAATACTCCGATGATCAAGAGTAAAAGTTTTTTCATTTCTTATGTATTTTACGTAATGTTTTTAAGTTGTCCAAGTTTCGCATGTTTTAAACCATTGATATAAAATATTCAAGTATCTAAAATGCGTAGCCTTCTCTGCGTTCTCCGGCCTATACTTAGGTGGCCTAATGGCAGCTCAAAATCCGTTATGCGACAACTTTATCTTTTTTGATTTCAGGAATGGATACACTAAGTGCTTGCATAATAAAACATTTAATAATTCATGTCAATTATTGCAAACGGGATGCAAAGATATGTCTGTTTAGGTGCGTGATATCACCAAGGGAAGAAGAGCCGTTCCATCACTTTCTGCTGCCTTGGCAGCAGAATTGCCGTGGTGATGTAATCTTCCCTGCCGGTCGGAGTATCGACTTCTGATCGGTTTGCGATGCAAAGTTACATCAAATCCTGCAAGACTCCAAGAAAGAAGTGTGTGATTTTATTTCACACTTTCGGCTTTTTCGCTTGTGTGGCATCACGCTGAGGCCGCAGAGGGGCTGGGGCGCAAGGATATTTTTATTTGCAAAATTTGTGTTATTCGTTGGGGATTATGGATTTGTTGGGGCAGGGGCAGTCGTCTGTCTCTGCCTCGACTGTGGAGTGGTGGATACCTGAGCGTGAGGCTGCCTCACGTATTCCCGAAATCACTGCGTCGAGCATGCCGGGATCCTTGATGACAGCGTGTACTGTCATCGCATTTTCGGTGGTCGACAATGCCCAGACGTGGAGGTGGTGGATGCCTGAGACCCCTTCCACTGCCTGAAGATCTTCTTCCAGCTTCTTCATATCGATGGATTCTGGAACGGCATCTATCGAAAGCTTGAAACTCTCCGAAAGGAGGCTCCAAGTAGACCAACCGATCATTATGGCTATCGCTATACCAATAATGGGGTCTATGAAGTACCAATCGGTAAAGTGTATCACGATTCCGGCTACTACCACTCCGACTGATACGAGCGTATCGGCAAGCATATGGAGGTATGCTCCCTTCACGTTAAGGTCTTTCTCCTTATCCTTCAGGAAGAGCCATGCCGTTATGCCGTTGACTATCACACCGGCTCCAGCCACCCATGCTATTGCGTCGCCGTCGACGGCTGTAGGATGAATGAGTTTATCGATGGATTCTATCACTATCATACCGACTGCGACGAAAAGCAGCAGGGAGTTGAGCAGGGAGGCCTGGATGGAGAACTTACGGTAGCCGTAGGTGTGGCGTTCGTCAGGTTTCTTTGACATCAGCTTGAAGGCTACCATTGAGAGGATCAGCGCGAATACGTCTGAAAGGTTATGTCCGGCATCGGATAGGAGACCCATTGAGTCGTAGATGAAGCCGAAGGCGGCTTCCACGATGACGAATCCTACATTGAGTGCTATTCCGAGCTTGAAGGCAGTGTTGAGCGACGAGCTGTCGATGTTATGATCGTGGTGATGATGGTGATGTTGGTGATGATGGTGTGCGTGACCGTCAGTATGTGTATGGCCCATTTTCTTATTGATTTAGAATTGTCATTTTACTAATAGAACAATCCGCATATCAATATGAAGTTTAGCTGACGATGTTTGCAACCCGGTTGCATTTTTGATGTCCTATCTGATACATAAAAAGCCGTCATCACGGGCACTATCTGCAACGTGATGACGGCTATCTATTTATCTATAACTTAAAACGCATTACGCACTACGCATTACGCAAAACGCACAACTTACAGTGCCTTAATTGCTGTCTGGGCTATCTGGTCGGGGGTCAGGCGGCATTCCTTCTGGAGGGCGGAGTAGTCGTAGCGGTTGAGGAATTTCTTCGGAAGACCGAGATTGACTACCTTCACCGGTGCCTCGCCGAGATAGGAGGCAACCTTCTGGCCGTAGCCGCCGTCGATTATTCCGTCTTCAGCCGTGATCACCACGCTGTAGTCCTTAAGCGAGTCAAGTGTCTCGGTGTCGAGCGTAGATAGTTCACGCGGATTGATGAGGGTGGCATTGACTCCCTGCTCGGCGAGCATATCGGCAGCCAAGGACATGTAGGTGAACATGGATCCTGCACCGATCAAGGCTACCTTCTCTCCTTGGCGCACGATATCGTATTCAGGTTTTGAATAATCGTCGAGAACCTTTATCTCCTTGTTGGAAACTGCAGATGAACCGGGTGTGCGGACCACGACCGCCAGTTTATCCTGCTTGATAGACCAGTCGAGCATTGCCTCGAATTCCTCCTTGCATGTAGGTGCGAGGTAGAGGAGGTTCGGGATGTTTGAGAGGAGGGCGATGTCGAAGAAACCGAGGTGGGTCTCGTCGTTCATGCCGAACATAGAGCCGTAGAATACCACGAATGTCGCTGCTTGCTTGTTAAGCGCGATGTCCTGGCTGAACTGGTCGAATGCCCTCTGCAGGAAACTGCTGACGAATCCGACCACGGGACGCATACCTCCCTTCGCAAGACCGCTTGCCACATCTACCGCCGACTGCTCCGCGATACCGACATCGACAAACTGCTTCCCGGCCTCAAGACGGCGAGCTTTGTCGAAACCAAGTACACCCGGAGTACCGGCCGTGATGGTAACTACCCGGCCGTCTTCCTTCATCTTGGCGAGCATCTTCTTTGCGAAGACTTCGCTGTAGTCTTCAGGAGCATCCTTGGGTCCCTCATAACGCGGTGCGCCGGTCTTGGGATCGAACGGACCGGAGAAGTGGAAATCCTCCTTATCTTCTTCGGCTACCTTTAGTCCCATTCCCTTCTCGGTGTTGATATGCACGACTATAGGATAGTTGATGCCCTTTACTGACTGGAACATATCAATAAGGCTCTTGAGGTCGTTGCCATACTTCACGTAGCGGTAGGCATAGCCCATGGAGTGGAAGAGGTTGGGCTCACCCTCTCCGTTGGTGTTGCGGAGCAGACGGAGGTCGGCATAGATGCCACCGTGGTTCTCGGCGATGCTCATCTGGTTGTCGTTGACGACGACGATGAAGTTGGAGCCGAGGGTGGCTCCATAGTCGAGTCCTTCGAAAGCGACACCGCCGCTCAGCGAACCATCGCCGATCACAGCAACTACATTCTCCTTGTCTCCCTTCAGGTCACGGGCTTTGGCGAGTCCGGCTGCAAGGGCTACGGCTGAGGATGTGTGGCCGAGGGAATATAGGTCGTATGGGCTTTCCTCGGGATTGGTGTAGCCGGTTACGTCATCATAGTGTGCCGGGTCGGTAAACGCCTGCATACGTCCGGTGATCATCTTATGCGGATATGTCTGGTGGGATACGTCGAAGACAATCTTGTCTTCGGGAGTATCAAAGACGTAGTGGAGTGCGATGACTGCCTCCACCATACCGAGGTTGGGACCTACGTGTCCACCGTGGACGGAGAGTTTCTCGATAAGTGTGCCGCGGAGTTCTGCGGCGAGCTGTTTCAGTTCCGGGAGACTCATCTTGCGGATGTCTGCCGGAGATTTTATTTCTGAGAGATCAATATTGTTTTCCATAAGTGTTTTAAATTGTTCTTTATAATTAAAACGTCTTTGGGATGATGTGGGTTTGAATATGATTTGGTATTTCTTGTACCAATATTACGGAATTTGTACCCAATTTCCGCGTCCCGATAATGTGTAGCTTATGGATCGGAGGCTTCCCAGCCTCCGCTGTGCTGACGACAACTAACTTATGCTTGCGCTCGGCGGTTGGGAAACCGCCGTCCCATATTTGAGTAAACCGAGCATAACTATGGAGCGTTATATCACTGAAATCAACTTTAGCAAGCTCGAGTCAAGGATTATGAGTTGAGCTTGCGAAACCTTAAATTATAAAAAGAAATGGTAAGACTGAATGTATCAATGATTGTAGAGACGAGTGAGAACCGCGATAAGCTCGTCGAGAAGGCAACTGAACTTGTGGAATTCTCACTTCGCGACAAGGGTTGTATCGGTTATGACCTTTATAAATCAACTACCAACGACGACCGCTATCTGATTATGGAGACATGGGCTTCGGAAGAAGACCTGAAGGCTCATATGGCTTCCGACCACTTCAAGCGTCTCGTACCTGAGATTGAGAGGTACTCTACAATGACCCTCGAGAAGTTCGACTTCTGATAGAGCTTTAAAAAAAATCTGAATTATGCCTCGACGGATGCAGAGGCACAATTGCAATTCCTCGGTTTTCATAATCGGGGAATTTTTCCATTATCTATGTGCAGCTTGTATTGTCTCACGCGATATTTTCTCACGCAAAGGCGCAAAGGGCTCGCTGAGGATTATTCCCAGTAACCTCTGGGTTTACATGTGCTTTCCTCGGAAGCGGAGTGCACTGAGGTTCTCTCGCTACACTCGCGGCCCGTTACCCTAAGACGCACTAATCATTGATGGATAATCCTAATGAAGACTTTATCTTAGGTTATTTTAATCAAAGGCATAACAAGAGTAGTAAATAATTTCTGATATTTCATGTGTACATTTGAAAAAGGAAATGGTCCGCGAGCGCAGCGAGAGCATCTCAGCGTGTTTTGCTTCCGAGAGTTGACATAGGCTATTGATAATTACTCAGCGAGCCCTTTGCTCCTCTGCGTGAGGTTTTTAAGCGAGTAGCGTCATCGGTAAGAGGTCTCACGCAGAGGAGCAGAGGGCTCGCTGAGGATTATTCCCAGTAACCTCTGGGTTTACATGTGCTTTCCTCGGAAGCGGAGTGCACTGAGGTTCTCTCGCTACGCTCGCGGCCCGATACCTTAAGTCGCACTAAGCATTGATGGATAATCTTAATGAAGACTTTATCTGAGGTTATGATATACTCTACAATTTTTACTGTCAAAAAAATAGGGAATTCCAGTGTTTTTTATTAACTTTGCTGAAAGTTGATATTCGATAGATATGGATGCTGATCAATTAAATAATCTGAGTAAGGAGATAATCGGAGCTGCCATAGAAGTACATCGATATTTTGGTCCAGGTCTTCTTGAGAATACTTATAGGGATGCGCTTATAGTGGAGCTTAATCTCCGGAATATTGAAGCTCGTAAGGAAGTGGCTATTCCATGTATCTACAAGGGCTTTAAACTTGATATAGGGTTTAGAGCGGATATTATAGTAAAAGATTCGATTATAGTGGAACTGAAAGCCACCGAGAATGAAAATCCTGTTTTCACAAAACAACTATACACTTATTTGAAACTTACGGATAAACGTCTTGGCCTTCTTATAAATTTTAATAAAGATACTTTAATCAAGGGCATAACAAGAGTAGTAAATAATTTCTGATATTTCATGTGTACATTTGAAAAAGGAAATGGTCCGCGAGCGCAGCGAGAGCATCTCAGCGTGTTTTGCTTCCGAGAGTTGACATAAGCTATTGATAATTACTCGGCGAGCCCTTTGCTCCTCTGCGTGAGGTTTTAAGGGAGTAGCGTCATCGGTAAGAGGTCTCACGCAGAGGAGCAGAGGGCTCGCTGAGGGGTCCTATTTTCGATTGTGGCATGATATGATATGGGTAGCAATATTCAGCGGAAGAAATCGTTATCATATTAAACGATAACAATTAATTTTGCCGGATATGAGACGTTTTTTTCTTTTTTTAGTCGTTATTGTGACATTGAGTCAGGTCAATACCATTGCACAAGAGACAGGTGATACTAAACCGATGTGGGGCATAAAGGCTGCGTTTGATATAAATATTCCCGGCAAGTGGCATTTTGACGGCGGGAGCATTGGTATGTTCCGGCATGGTTTTGGCGGTAATCTGGGAGCAGTCTACAATGTATATGTAGGTCATGATTTTTATCTTGAGCCTGGCGTATCATTGTTCTATGATACTTATTCCTACAAGGAATTGTTTGTCGAGGAAAATTCTAAGGCAATTGACCCAACAGTTTACACAACAGGAATTAGAATACCTGTTGTGGCAGGATATTCCTTTGATATTACCGACAGATTTATCATGTCCGTCTATACCGGTCCGGAAGTGAGCTATATTTTTAAAGGTGGAATCCGCGGAAGTTACTTTAATTCTAATAATGAGGATATTAGAGAAGACTTGAATCCATATGCCAAGCATGGCATTCATCGTCGCTTTGATTGCGCATGGAAAATAGGACTTGCGTTTCCGACGGAATACATAACGCTAAATATTGATGCAGCCATCGGTATAACGGATGTCTGCAAAAATGATATATCAATGAGGGAAAACCGTGTCAGTATAGGATTGACGCATTATTTCTAAAGAATTATGAGATTGGTGATTCAGAGGGTCAGCGAGGCTTCGGTGACCATAGGCGGGGTGCTTTTCAGCGGTATCGGTACGGGGCTTATGGTTCTGGTCGGTATCGCGGAGGGTGACACTCCGGCAGATGTGGAATGGCTTGCCGCCAAGACTGCCTCAATGCGTATATTCCCTGATGAGAATGGTGTGATGAACCGTTCGGTATTGGATGTCGGGGGAGACGTGTTGGCAGTGAGCCAGTTCACGCTAATGGCATCCACGAAGAAAGGGAATCGTCCGAGCTACATCCATGCCGCCGGTCATGAATTGGCTGTGCCGATGTATGAGCTCTACTGCGAGAAGCTGTCCGGACTTCTTGGAAAGGAAGTAAAAACCGGTCAGTTTGGTGCCGACATGAAGGTGTCGCTCATCAACGACGGTCCGGTAACGATCATTATTGACTCAAAACTGAGGGAGTGATTCAGAAAAGAATCACTCCCTCAGTCTATATGGTCAGTCGATGGTCAGGGTGTCGAAAGCCGATTAGTACTGAATGGCGTTTTTATATGGCATGAAAACAAATTATGAAACCAAATACTTTTTTGATTAAGTGATTGATGCATATAGATATAAAAATTAATTTATCGCAATTTGCGATAAAGTGCGATAAATGAAAGCCAGACGATTTGGAGGTTTTTAATTTTTTTTTAGGCAATATGGGAAAGGACATAGGCATATTCTATCATATAGGATTGCAACGAGAAGCTCGTTCCCTGTCACATTCTTGCTGAACTTTAAACTAAAGGCACTTGTTTTATTAATGATTTAGTAACAAATAAAATATTATGGAAACACCAGACAAGATCGATGGCATGCTCACGCATGCTGAAAATGCAATATTGGTAATCGATATGGAAAACGACTGGGTTCTTCCCGATTCGCCAATGAGAGTGGAAGGTGCTTACGCTACTCTTCCTGCAATTAAGAAGTTTTTGGATTATGGTCGCGCCAACGATTGGGCCGTCATCTATATTTATAGGATACATCGCATTTCAGGCATTGATGCGGAATTATTCCGTCGTCATTTCTTTGAGGAAGGTCATCCTTTCTGCATTGAGGGGACAAAGGGAGCCGCCATTCCTGACGAGATAGCTCCTCAGAAAGGGGATATCTCAATCACCAAGCAGCGTTTCAGCGCATTCTTCGGGACAGACCTTGATATCATTCTCCGTGGACTCGGAGTAAAGAACGTATATCTGACAGGCACTCAGTATCCGAATTGTGTACGCTCTACCGCAGTAGACTCCATGGGTCTTGACTATAACACAATCGTAGTGACAGACTGCTGCTCAGCCGCATCGGAAGAAGTTGCGAAAGCCAATATCTTCGACCTCAGAAATATGGGTATTCCCTGCATCGACTCTTCCGAAATAATGAAATAATTCAACTTTTGTAAGCTCTAAAAACTCACACAAAGGGCACAAAGGTGCAGAGTTTCAAGACCTTCACTTTCGTTTTAGAAAGTGAAGGTCTTTTAGTCTGACTATCAGTTTTGGGGAAACTGAGTTGATGTTAATAATTATTTTGTGTTTTAAAGAATTTTTATTAATTTTGGAGAAGAAAGCGTTTTATTAAAAAAAGCAGGTTGAATTATGGAGAAGACAGTGAAATACCCGATCGGAATACAGACCTTTTCAGAGATAATCGAGGATGGGTATATATACATTGATAAGACCCGGTATATCAAGAAATTGAAGGACTCAGGTAAATTTTACTTTCTAAGTCGTCCGAGGCGGTTTGGTAAGAGTCTTCTTTTAAGTACCATGGAGGCTTATTTCGAGGGTAAGCGTGATCTTTTCAAAGGACTGTACATCTATGATGAGGAATCCGATTGGACTTCTTATCCTGTCTTGATGTTTTCTTTCAACACTATGGAAGCCTCTTCGATGGATTCACTTAGCATATTCCTCAATACAGTCTTTTCTCGATATGAGCGGATATATGGAAAAGATCCTGATGCTGTAGCGCTTCCCCAACGTTTTGAAAGCCTGTTGCTTAACGCTTATGGGAAGACGGGCAGGAAGGTAGTGGTGCTAATAGATGAGTATGATGCTCCTCTTCTTAACACACTTGACCGGCCTGAGCTGAACGAACACTACCGCCAGATACTGAAGCCAATATTCTCAGTGCTTAAATCATTTGACAGATATATTGAGTTCGCTTTCGTCACAGGTGTATCTCGTTTCAGCCACACAAGTCTTTTCAGTGGTGCTAACAATCTGAAAGATATCACACTTGAAGATAAATTTGCCGGTATCTGCGGCATTACTGAAGAGGAACTGAAAGAATATCTTCCTACATCAATCAGGGAGTTCGCGCAGAAACAGAAGATTTCGGAAGAAGACGCATTCCTTATGCTTAAGGAAAACTACGACGGCTACCACTTCAGTGAGGAGAGCCCGGATATATATAATCCCTATAGTCTGCTCAACGCACTTGACTCAAGGAGAATAGATGACTTCTGGTTTAAGAGCGGCACTCCATCCTATCTGATTGGCGTAATGAAGAGGGACAATTTCTTTCTTCCTGACCTTGACTGTATAGAAACGCTTGCAAGCGGGTTGAGCGTGAAGGAATCGTATCTTAACAATCCCGTGGCATTACTGTTTGAGACAGGCTATCTCACCATCAAGAGTTTTGAAGATGAGATGAATCTTTATACACTTGGTCTGCCGAATAAGGAAGTGGCAGAAAGTTTCTCGAAGGCCTTGATGCCAATATATTCAGGATATATGGATCAGGAATGTGAGGATCTTCTCGTTAAGATGAGGAGGGCAGTAGTCAATGGAGATGCCGAGCGTTTCATGGAAGTGCTCCAGACTTTCCTTGAGGGCAATCCCTACGGCAACACAGAGATGGCAAAGCGCGAGAGCTATTTCAAGAATAATATTTATATAATATTCCGGGCTCTCGGATTCCTGCCCCGTGCCGAGGAGCAGACATGCCGCGGTCGGATGGATGTAATGCTGAGGACCCGACGGTTCATATATATCTTCGAACTGAAGACCGACGGCAGCGTAAGCAAGGCCATAGACCAAATAGAAGACAAAGGCTATGCCGACCCATACCGTCATTCCGACAAGACCGTCATAAGGATCGCAGCCAACTATTCTACAGGACGCAACAACATCGATTCTTGGGAAATAACTTCAGCTTGATATTTTGCTGTAAGAAAAAAATTTACTACTTTTGCAGCGTTGATTCCCGGTAGCCCCTGACTTATCAAGCTATCGGGTTTAGTTTTTTTGTAGATGCAAAGATAACGAAATTTTCCAAGATTTGCCTTATGGCAAGCATACAAGTTGTGGCAAAGAGTTGGAATGCAAAAAATCAAAGCCTTGAAAATTTGTATGTTACAGAGAAAAGGTACGGATGAAGGAAAAATGCAGAACTGCCAGTTGCAAATGAATAGATGTGCAAACTCATTTTCCAAGATCTTAATTCCCAAAATAATGGAAAGATAAGGTTATAAAAGACTCAAATATCCAAAATCGTTTATCGGTCAGTGTCATAATGGATCTGTGATTTCTTTTTCATGTATTCCTCCTTACCGGGGAAATTCATAGAGCCGAAGGCACCACTACCATACTCAAAGACAATGGAATCGTTAAAGACAATTAGATTTCCACATGAGTTTATGCTGTCAAGTCTTTCAGGCGATAGAGCATGGTGGTAGAATCTGAAAGAGTACTTTCCCATTCCGACACGTCGGAAGCCTATACTATAAGGATTACCAGGTGCTGCCTGCATGGAAATAGAAATACAGCCTATTTTATCCAACTCATTTTCCAGCCATGCTAAAGATTTTCTGTCGAGTCCGCTCTGGGTGAGCAATGAATCTATCTTTTCTTCACTCGGATCCCAGTTGGATTCGCCCTCACCACTACCGTTTGAGAAATGGAACATTGAAACATCGCCATTCTCAAATTCAATATGCACGTAACACCCGGGATTCATTTTATCGTAAAGATTACGATATATCTGCCACATGCGTCCACCGTATTCGGTGTAATGGGTCTCCATTATATCAGCGTCACATTTGCCGGACGGTTTGAAAAACGGGAATAAAAACAGAATTATATTGATTACGTTCAAGATCAACAGTATTTTCTTATGCCTGCTATTGCATTTTAGCGAAGTAATAAATGATATGCATGAAACTATTACTGCTGGAATAAATAGCCAACTGAATATAGCAATAAACCAAACGAATAAAAAATCACTTGCTATTAGCCCTACAAAGCAGAAGGTAAGAAACAATACACAAATGTATTGTATTGCAATCCAAATCGGGTTATCGGTCAACTTCATAACTTTCAGTGAAAGATTAAAAAAGGTCTATCTCTAATTCAACGCCTACGAACAGTATGATATTGCTTGTGGTTGAGTAAAGATACCCTTTACCGCCTACTCTGTTGTAAGCACAAAATCAATAAGATTGAAGCGGACTTTGCTAAATAGCATTAAGGTTTTTAGTCCTATATTGCAATCGTAGCCGAAACTATCAGTCTTCTTCATGACATTCATGTTAGGCAAGCTAACTGTGTTTCCCCCTAACTCAATTGACATGTCTGACACTTTATATCCTTTGGATATTTCTGTGCCTCCGATCCCGGCTTTACGAAAAACTGCCGATTCACCGGTTGATTTTATAAATTTTTTATTCTTCGAATAAAAATCCTTACCCAAGTAGCCGTATCCTGAATCGCCCGTATCAATATTCATAAGGAGCTCACAATCCCGAATTGTTCCTTTGGCACATAAATTCATACCGGATGAGAAGCAAAGATTTGGCATGGCTTGGGTTTTTATCGGTGCCTCAGCGGGAACAATTATCGTATTGTTATCAAAATCAATAGTGAGATCATGTAATTGAAGCATAAGATCACTGCCTACAATAATACTAATGCTTTGCAGATACCGGTCTGCCTCTTCATTGTTTGCAGTTATATCCATAACAAAAAAAGGGACATTGCTAATGGTTATGTTCCCTATCTTCAATTCCTTGGCAATCGCAAGATATCCGTTATGTGAACCTATACCTGAGACTTTTGTCATGACATCGATCGGAATCAAGTCAAACTTCTCAACAAGAGATGCAGAGATTATATTGGCTGCCGCTCCGGTATCAAAGGTAATTTCGGCAGGTATGCCATTTAGAAAGCTTTCTTCCAAATGGATATGTACGCCGTCGTCTGCATGTTTTCCGACAGGTACAATTTTGAAAGGCATCCTCCCGGTGTCGCCATCCATTTTTATCTTATAAGTATCAAATCCCGCCAATGAAGCATATTGCTGAATGAATGTCTCCAATCTCTTGGCGGATTTGATATCTCCATCTTTTAATAATCCATCATATACTTTGGTAAGGATTGAAGCTGCTTTTGCATTGTCCCCCTCTCGGTTCAAGTCTATTGCATATAAAATAGCAGACCCAATCAGCTGATCTTTAGTAAGATTATCAAAGTGACTTCCCAGTAATTCCTCAAATGCAGGGATTGAGATGGCGGTACGATTAAATCGATTGCCAATTAAACCACGGCTATAGACTTCAAGAAAATCAGATATTTCACCTTTCGGAGCATTACGATATATAGAATCCAATGCAAACCAATCGCCTACTTTCATTGCATTAGCAATTTTTTCATCATATGACTGTGAATACGCGACAATGGAAGAAATTAATGTCGATATAAGAATGAATAACTTTCTCATAGTAGCTGATTGAGCGGATAAACTCAAACAACTCAAAAGAGATATACTTATAGAGACTACTACTTTCATATTAGATGGTATTGTATTTCACGATTGCAAATATAATCATTTCCAGCGAGGTATCAAAAAAATCGCAATCGTAGACTCGGAAGATGCAGCAGTCGCGGATTTTGCAGCAAAGATTATCCAAGTGTCTGTCTATTATACAACGCTTGTGAATATTATAATATTGCTTACGGTTGGTTAAAGTTTCCATCCTGCTTATTAAAGCCTGAAACAGGCCAAATGAAATGTCGCGGATTGAAGGCGCTTGTTTTTGCGTTCTAAGAAATTTTTATTAACTTTAGGGTTTGAAAGCGTTTTATTGAAAAAAGGCAGGTTGAATTATGGTGAAGACATTGAAATACCCGATCGGGATACAGACCTTTTCAAAGATAGTTGAGGATGGTTATATCTATATAGATAAGACACAATATATCAAGAAATTGAAAGATTCCGGGAATTATTATTTTCTAAGCCGTCCGAGACGGTTTGGAAAAAGTCTTCTTCTAAGTACTATGGAGGCTTATTTCGAGGGTAAACGTGATCTTTTTAAAGGCTTGAACATCTATGATGAGGAATCTGATTGGACTTCTTACCCTGTTCTGATGTTTTCTTTCAACACATTGGAGGCCTCCTCTATGGATTCACTCAGCATATTCCTCAATACAGTTTTTTCTCGATATGAGCGGATATATGGAAAGGATCCTGATGCTGTGGGACTTCCCCAAAGGTTTGAAAACCTTTTGGAGAGCGCTTATGAAAAAACGGGACAAAAGGTAGTGGTGCTAATAGATGAGTATGATGCTCCACTTCTAAATACACTTGATCGGCCTGAACTGAACGAGCGATTTCGGCAGACTCTTAAAGCAGTGTTCTCCGTGCTTAAATCATATGACCGTTATATCGAGTTTGCCTTTGTGACTGGTGTTTCTCGTTTTAGCCATACGAGCCTTTTTAGTGGAGCAAATAATCTTACAGACATCTCGTTGGAAGATGATTACGCCGGAATATGCGGGATAACCGAAGAGGAACTGAAAGAATATCTTCATGATTCAATATATGAGTTTGCCAAGAAGCAGAAAGTTTCGGAAGAAGAGGCATTCCTTACGCTCAAGGAAAGCTATGATGGCTATCATTTCAGTCAGGAAAGCCCTGACATCTACAATCCCTTCAGTCTGTTAAGCGCATTCAGGTCAAAGAGGGTGGATGACTTCTGGTTTAAGAGCGGCACACCATCCTATCTGATTGGCGTAATGAAGAGGGACAGCTTTTTCCTTCCGGAGTTGGACTGTGTAGAGACTGTAGAGAGTGGTCTGAGTGTTAAAGAGTCCTTTCTCCATAATCCTGTTGCATTGTTATTCGAAACAGGGTATCTCACCATAAAGAGTTACGATGAGGAAAAGAGGCTTTACACTCTCGGACTTCCTAATATGGAAGTGGCGGAGAGTTTCTCCAGGGCTTTGATTCCAATTTATTCCGGATATACTGATATTGAATGCGATAGATTGCTTGTCAAGATGCGGAGTGCGGTAATAGATGGAGAGGCAGATAGGTTCATGGAACTTCTACAGACTTTCCTCGAAGGGAATCCCTATGGCAATACGGAGATTGCAAAGCGTGAGTGCTATTTCAAGAACAATATCTATATAATATTCCGTGCTCTCGGGTTCTTGCCTCGTGCCGAGGAGCAGACATGTAGTGCGCGTATGGATGTCATGTTGAGGACACGCAGATTCATATATATCTTCGAGCTTAAGACCGACGGCAGCGTAAGTAAGGCCATGGACCAGATCGAGGATAAAGGCTATGACTTGCCATACCGACACTCCGACAAGACCGTCATTAGGATCGCTGCCAACTACTCAACGGAGCGCAACAACATCGACTCCTGGGAAATAATGAAGTGAGTACAATTTTGGTGCGTTCCTCAAAGCTCGAAAGCGTTTCTATAGAGTTGAAATCGAGGTCGGAAAAATATAAGTCCATAACTTCGCTGAGAAATCAGCAAGTTATGGACCTTATTACGGTTTTGAAAAGATACTTATCTCTTGGGAAATTTTGGGGTAATTTTTAAGTTAGTCATACCTTCATACCAAGCATTTCTTTTTTCTTGTATAGACTGAATAAACGGCAAGATGTCATCTCCATAAGCACGACTGGAATAAAAGCATAAAACACTCGCGTTTCTACCATTAATTGTCATTTGCCTATAATAATGCACGTCAACTTCAACTGTATTCATTTTACCGTCACTGCTATCTCCTACAATAAATTCAAGGATATATTCACCATTATTTTCAGCTACCATGTAATTAGTGATCGGGTCCGTATTTTTTCGTTCTTCCAATTCTGAAATTTTGGCTTGAACAGCTTCCAAAGGCGTTCTATCCCAAAATATTACGCTAACTGTAAACATTTGGTTATAGTGGTCGAGAGATTCTCCTTTAGGCAGATATTCTTGAACAAAATAATTTTCTTGCGGTTGTGCACTCCATGCGAGATAGTATTTAGTTCCGCAGTATTTGATTGGATTGCCTGCATTGAAGTATTCAGTAGCTGATTGAGCGGATAAACTCAAACAACTCAAAAGAGATATAATTATGGAGACTACTACTTTCATATTAGATGGTATTATATTTCACGGGTGCAAATATAATCATTTTCAGTGAGGTATCAAAAGAATATCTCGCAATCGTTTAGTCGGAAGATGCAAAAGTCGCAGATTTTGTAATATCAATTAGTTCTAAAAGGCCTATCTGTGACAGGGAAATCAGTAATAAAAGAACGCTTAATAGGGCTATGCCTAATGTTTTATGCCACTTTTTTCATTTCAGCGAAATTTTCAGATAGACATCTTCGCTTTTAACGAAGTCATAGGAACGCAAGTAGAGAATGTTATCTTCGTGCCAAAATACTGGTTTATAATTTTTGTCTTCCGGCTCAAACAAGCAATGTTCGCCACCGAAATTATTATTTTTATAGGCTTGTAGTTCATAGATTCGATTTCCATGCTTTTCAAAGAAATGCAAATCTAATGTTATATCGCAATCATCAAGCTCCTGGCAAACATAGATGCCATTCGTATTGATGGCGGTGGGGCTAAAAAGAGTGTCGATTATTGATTCACCGTTATTTGAATCGTACCACCAAAGTATGTCGTTGTGATAATACAATGGGATTCTGATTCCAAGTATATTCCACTCCGGCAGATACAATAGTCTATTGACACAATATAAATCTTCATCTGTTATGGCTTCATATACCGCATATCGGCTTAACGAATCCATCATCGCTATCCGCTCTTTTGCGTCCTGAAAAATCTTATTGATTATCGCCGAATGGGCGATAGAATCTATCCGTTGCGGATAAATATTATAATCCGCAGACGTATTTTCGGCCTGGATATATTCTTCTACACTGATTTTTTCTACTGAAAAAATAGTTTGGGCGATACCTATTAAAGCTGTTGTAATCACTGCGAGCAATACGCTAATTATTTTACATTTCATTCCTTTTGTGCTTTGTAGTTAATGCTATTTAAGACAGAGATACGGTCACGATTCCAATTAGATATTCTCGACTGCGTACCATATGCAAATTTATAAAAAAAACTGATAATTATTGTGATATATGTCTAATATGTCGTGAGAATCAGTGTTTTCTATCTATAAATAGGCATTTCTGAACTTTTACAGAATAGAATTATTGAGCAAATTGATTTAGTTCCCCAATCCCACAAACAATCCCACAAAAGAGTTGGAATACAAAAATTCTAAGCCCTGAAAGTTTGCGAGTTACAGAGAAAAAGTACAAATAAAGGACAAAAATCACATTTTTAAGGCTATTTTGTCTCGTTTGACTTCTTCATTCAAAAGATATTTTGTAACTTTGTATATTAAACATTTAAAAGACTATATTATGAATCTACCTTGGTACTCATACCTGCCTATAGCAGCAGGCATAATTGGCGGCTTGATCGGTGGTTACTATCACAAAAAGTATCAGAAAAATAGGAAGAAAGCGTAATCTAAAGCTTTATTCCTCGGTTCTGTGTCAGGTTCACTTCCCGCAGGACAGAAGTGAAATTGGAGGTCAGGAGATCCAACTCCTTGTTGCCTGGAAAAAGGTTTGTCAGTTTATATGTTGAGGCGCTTGACTTCCTGTTGCAGCGAGTCGAGGAAGCGGGCGGCATGGGCACCGTCCATCTGGGTGTGATGGAACTGGAAGGAGACTGTCAGATATGTCTTGAACCAATGTCTATGGTAGCGGCTCCAGATAAGGAAAGGATTGTTGAATACTCCGCTATACATCCCGACAGCTCCGTCTATATCATAGCGGGCCAAGGCCGATGTGCCGATCACCATTCTGTCCGTTATGTCATGATTGCGGCAAGTCTCCGCTACCTGTTTTGTAAGGCTGAGATAGTCTTTGTTGAATTCATGGATGTCGTCAGTGAAGGGAATATCACATGAGCTGATCTCTCCCTGACAGTTAGCCACTATTGTGTTGACCGCGATGGAATCATACCGGATCAGTCTGTCGCCTACAGGCAGAGTGTAGAATTCCTTTATCTGCGATGCCGCCTTGCCTACACACCAGCACATCAGCATATTGAACTTCAGCTCACGTCGCTTACTGATTCTCCTGATATTGGACACATCAACAGTCTTGAACAATGTCACCATAGGCATCGGAGCCTTCATCCACATCTCAAAGGCATATGCCCGTGTGGTCTCCGCCGGATTCATTTCCTGCATCATATCTTTTTTGATGCAAAGTTATATCAGAGACTTTATACAGGATAGAATAAAAGAGACATTTTATTAATTCATGATGCATAATTCATAACTGTCAACTGTTTTGTAGGGACGCACGGCTCGTGCGTCCGCCGATTCCCTGTCTCTTACTGATTGACTGGATGATGTGATTGGTTATACTGGAGTTGTAAAGAGGTCGGAATATGGCTGGCAGATGCTCAGAAGCGATTTGGGGGTGTGTCCGGTCATCGACTTGAATTCACGGATGAAATGCGATTGGTCTGAGTACCCGCTGGCGGCAGCTATTCCGGCATGGTTTCTTTCGCCACACTGCATCATCCGCATAGCTTTCTGGAACTTTACAATCCGTGCGTATTCCTTCGGATTCATGCCGACATATTCCCTGAAGATTCGTTCGTATTGTTTTTTACTGAGGCAAGCAGTCCCAGCGAGTGCGGTTATGGCGGTTGATGGATTTAGGAGAAGTTTTCCGAGCGAACGTCCGATTCGTTCGATATTAAGCGAAGGCCTGAACTTTGTCATTAGCCATTCCTCAAGGATTAGTATGCTGTCAAATGAATCTTTGCAATCGAATATTTGTGTGGCGATTTCGTTAAGCCTACTGTTTTCGATATCATATCCGGATATTTCCAGATTGTAGAAAGTTGACGGTGGGGTGTCGATGAAAAGGCTGATGGTATGAGGATAAAAGACAGCCACAATCATTTCCAGATTGCCGTCAGTCTGTAGATGCGCAGGAAAGTTCACCTGCCCGCTTATGGTAAATTTATCATGACTTTTCCCGAGTTCAGGAACAAACAGAGGCTTTCCCCGATGAAATATGAGCTGTGGGCAACCGATAGGAAAAGTAAGGACACTGAAAGGCTCATCGCTCTCCAGCACCCAATAGTAGCGCACATATTTACGTAGTTCCTCCCTTGGCTTAATTATTTTCATCGTTGTCCGTTTTCATTGTTTTCACCGTGAATAACTTGTAACATTCGTTTCAATACAAGAAACCAAACAGCCACAATGGAATTCGGTTACCAATGCCGGTCTCCTCGTCATCGGCAACTACAAAACTATTTGGTAAATCTGCCACTTGCTTGAATGTCTTGGTTTTTCCACCGACTTCCAGCAGATATTTTTCGTCAACGAGGAAGTCCCCTACCGGTGGTTCATATAGTTTATGGTCTGGAGCAAGCATTGAGGCGATAAAGGTCTCTCTTAAAGTTCCAATGTCATTGAGTGTACTGAGAGCTGCCATAATGTCTGTATTGTCAAAAAGTATTTTGCCTGGTTTTGCCACAGACTTCGGGGATCGCCAGCCACTGTAGATACATCTTACGATACCTCCCTTGTCAAGAAGTTCAAACATTCGTATTATAGTATTCCTGGATACTTGTATCTTTTGACTTAGCGACTGGACATTAAGTGTGAACGGAACTTCCGTAGACATTACATAGAGAAGTCTGCTAAGTTTGTGCAGTGTTTCATATTCTACTGATTCAAGTGCAGGAATATCCTGATTGATTGAGGTATCAATTAATCTCTCGATACGGCCATAGTATTCTCCAGTCTGTTTGGAGTCATAAAAAGGATAGTAGCATTTGCCAAGATATTCATTGAATAAAGGTAGCACTTTCTCAGGCAATGCGTTGATTATATCCCATTCCGACTTGTGGGAACTGTCAAGTATTTTTTGAATAGACAAGGAGTGCAGTTTCGCTATTCCGGAAAAATCAAGATATTCGCGGAAGGACAGACCATACAATCTGTATGGTAGGCATCTTCTGCTCAAATCTGCCAATGCCGAGTCCAGATGTATCATTGAAGATCCGGTAAACACTATGTGATAGTCAGGATATGAATCATAAATATTTTTCAGTTCTATCTGCCAGTTTCCGGGATATCTATGGATTTCGTCAAGATAAAGATGTGTCCCTCCATGATCATAATGCCATGAAGCAAGGTCGACGATACGGTTTTCAGTGAACCATAGATTATCGCAAGAAGCATAAAGGGCTGGGCCGTTCGGTCCGAATTTCTCTTTTATCCGTTGCCGCAGCATAGTGGTCTTGCCAACGCCTCTTGCTCCTTTAATCATCACGAGGCGATCATTCCAGTTGATCTTATTATAAAGATACCGGAATGTATCCATCTGCACTGATTTCACAAGCCGTTGCGAGGTCTTTATCAGATTATCCATACGAGTTTCTTTGAGTTTTGGTACAAAGATAGTAAAAATGCTCTTTATAAACAACACTTTTGTCTAAAAATGCTCTCTGTAAAGAGCATTTATAGATAAAATCACCTAATATCCTGTGTATTCAAGATTATTCCCATTGAGGAAGAGTACTGGAGTCTCCGCTAATTCTGGTCATCATCTTTTTTGCCCAATCCAACAATAGTTCTTTCAATTCTATAGGATAAATAATCTCCACCCAACCCGTACGTGAGAAAATGGTCGCTAAAAAATCTGTTGTAGGACGTATATAGAGTTCAAAGTCTATGGTTTTATCTGTTTCGGATATTATTTTCTGAGAATGATGTAGTGGCAAGTCTCGTAGATAATACCGCTCTTGTCCATGGGCTCGAAGTATTATTTTTTGAGGTTTGACCCTAAAATCTGTCATTACACCGAAAAATTCTGAGAAGAATTTCCCACAGTCAAATGATTCCTTAAGGGTGAATTTTTGAGTGGTAATACTAATTCTGGTTATTCTGTCGAAAGAGAATATACGGAATTTGTTATCATAGTGTCCTAAAAGATACCATCGCTGGCGGAATAAACGGATACAGTAAGGTTCAAGTGTGTATTGTTTCGAAGGCTTACCATAGCTTTGATATTCTATCTCAACAATATGGTTATTTTTCATTGCGTCGATTATAAACTGTAATGTTTCACCACCATATGGAACCTGCTCAAGCATAATGCGATTTTGAATTTCCCTGCTTTCAGAAATCAAATTGCTTACAGAGAGACTTGATGCAAGCCAGTTGGCAGTACTGTCGGAGTCTATAACGTCAGCATTTGCAATATAGTAAGCATTGCCAGAATGCCTGTCGCATTCTATCTGCAAGTCAAATATTCTCTCGATAGCCTCTCTATGACGATTAAATGTGGAACGAGATAAAGACTTTCCATCGCTGAGACTGGAGTTTTCCCAACGATTCGATATTTCTTCGAGTGTGATTCGTCCTGCCTGCCATATGGTTCTGACAAGCCATATGTATTCTCTGAATATTTCCGATGATCTCATAATGCAAAATTACTGAATTTTTTCGATTGTACCGCATTTTGGTGCATTGAATGGCTATTTTTGCATTCGAAATCTCATGATGTGGGAGTATAATATTAAAAAATGACTTATGATACTGGATCAGCAGACAAATGTATGTTATCTTTCAAAACGGCTTATTGAGAGAGAAGACGGTATGGAGATTGCGGCAATTATAATGGCGCATGACGTTGATGTTAGGTTTCTTGAACTTACCCGTGACATATGGGCTCGTGATTATATGCCCATACAGATAGACGTAAATGAATTCGTAGGCTTTGAATACTGCCCTGACTACCTTTATTGCGACGGATATATAAATACCATTACAAATCAGGCTCGAGTGTGTGCGTGTATGGGAATTGATGTGTTGCATTCCGGTTTGATACTTGACGGAGGTAACGTTGTGAAGACAAGCAGAGGTGTAATAATGGTTGACAAAGTTATACGTGAGAATAAACATCTTCGACGAGTGAGAGTAATAGATAGTTTGGAAAAGATATTTCAGACAGAGGTTATATTGCTGCCATGGGATAGAGAAGAGATATATGGTCACGCTGATGGTATAGTACGTGAAATCAGTCATGGGAAGGTATTGTTGACAAACTATTCGAGATACTCCCCTCGACTTGCCAAGCAGTTTGAACATATATTGTCAAAGCGATTCGATGTGGAGATGCTTGAATTCAATGTTGAAAAACAACATAGTCATAACTGGTGCTATATTAACTATCTACAAATAGGGAATCAGCTTTTTCTTCCTCAACTAACGCCTATGCGTCTTGACAGTCGCAGTCAAGCCAATAGTAAGTATAAGTTTGATTATCTCCAAACGGGTAAAAACGTAGTGGAAGATGAGATAGCAGTTGAGCGATTCCGTAACCTTCTCCCGGATTGTGAGATAATACCGATCTCATGTCCACGGATAGTGAAAGACGGCGGCGCGCTCAACTGCATCTCCTGGAATATCAAGATTTGATATTGTTATTGTATTCTTTTGGCTTTGCAGGATACTTTGTCATGTCTGTACCATCTTTTATATATCTATATTGAGCGTTGAAGACCAATTCTGTTGTATCCTGATTGGAAACATTTATTTTGTACTTCTTAAGGTTGTCTATCCATTTAGACAACCTTTTGTCGCGGTCTTCAGTCTTGACCGGAATCCAACGTTTATAACATTTGATGCCATTCTTCTTATATTCTCCAACTACTTCTTCGATATGAGGAATATCTTTGCTTTTTGGAGAAAATGCGCTGAAATTATCCCAAAGTTCATCAACACATTTCATGGGGCCAAGAATTGTTTTGCTATCGGCAGTGCACTTGCGTATTCCTCTTACCAAGATACCCCCAAATCGAGTTTCATCACATTTGAATGTGATATCGACTCCACTTTGATGGAAAAACCATTGACCTGCGTCCATTGGTATGAGTTTTTCTTCCTTTTTCCCGGAATCTGGATTCTTTGATTCTACTATTTTTCTGGGATAGGTAATCACATCCTGATGTTCCGGAGTAAAAAGATAGAATTCGATCTCGACGAATTCGTATTTATCATTGCCCTTGGCGATGACAAAATGATTCATGAGCATATTTGCAAGCTCATCGAAATATTTCTTATATTCGTTATTCTCGATATTCTTTGGATCTAATTTCTCTTTTAGGTCCGTTATGCTATATGACATAATAAAATTGATTTTATTGATTTAACTATTATCCCCGCGGATTACGGAGCTGCCTTAGAGAGTCAGGTGTGCGAACTCGTTTTCGATCCAGATTGTGGCATCTTTTACTACAAAGCGCAGAAGCACGTAGTTGGTATCTGTCGGGCCTTCTGTGAAATGATATATCATCCAGTCTTTCCACATTTCCTTACGCAGTTCATCGTTGGTAACTATTTCCACCGTTCCTCTCATTGCCACGCTGTCGCCCTTACTTGAATAGCATAGACCGGCCTTGGGATTTGCTAGAAATTCGATTGTCTTGACAGAGTCCGCTCCGGTCGAAATCCATACTTCATTGAAGCCAATAGTCTTCATAATGGATACTGGTACAGGGCGTGGGTATCCATCGGCATTTACCGATGCAATCGTTATGTCTTCACAGCGGGCCAGCACCTCTTCCGCTTTTTTCAAAAGTCTTTCCTTATTGCAGTTCTCTTCCATTTTGAATACTCTTAAACTTACTAATTCATTTGCAAAGATAAACATAATTTTTGGATTGAGACTATATTAGGAGCAATGTACTGGGACTATGCGGGTGATAATGAAGGCGGCGATCTCCGCAAAGCAGTGGCCGAAGGCATTATGGGGCCTAAATAAGCCTATTTTGAGGTTGCGGTTTTGGAAGAAGTTGGCTTATGGTCTTTAGCCTCCGCTGATTCCACAAGGAAGACACTTGCGATGATGAGGATGATGGAAAGGATCTGCCACCATGAAAACTTATCCTGACCCAAAATGTAACTTACTATTGCGGCTACAATAAGTATCCAGTTGGAATAGAGTGCCACAACAGTAGCCGGAAGTTTCTTAAGCCCTATATCTGTAAGAAGATAGCTAAGTGAGGTAGGGAAGAGGAGAACGAAGGCGAGAACAAGGAAGGGAGTTGAGAATACCCCTGATGTCAACACTGGAGCAAACCATTTGCCGCTTATGAGAACTGCCACGATTCCCGCGAGAAGTCCTCCCGAGAAGGTGTATTTGCTTACAGTGGCATTGCTGAGACGCTTCAGGAATTTCTTTTCTATCACAAGGTATGCGCTGAAAAGAAAAGTAGACAGCAGGCAGAACATATTTCCTAATAGTGGATTCGACGCTATCTCACTATGTTTTTGGGTAAGAATGCATATAAGGGCTCCTCCTATGCCCAAGAAAATGCCTATAAGCCTTCCGGTTGAGAGCCGGTCTGTACGGAGGATTAGGCAGATGATATATACTACCGTAGCTTGAAGGGCGATAAAGATAGAGGATGAGATAGGAGTGGTGTATGTAAGTCCTATCAAAAGGGTATACATGTACCCGAACACTGCTATAATGCCCGTCAGCAGGAGCAAAAGACGGTCGCGCATCGTCACCTGTTCCGTCTTGTCAGGGCGGACCCAACCAAGAATCCAGAAGAAGAGAGACCCAAAACCAAGGCGAAGCACCACTCCTGTGAACGCATTCATCCAAGTAGGAAGCAGATATTTAAGTGCATTCTCATTAAGACCGGAGAAAGTCTTTGCAATAAACATTGAGACATTTCCGACCATACGTCCTCGTTTATCTACCTTTAGGGTGTCTTCTCCCGTGCTTGCCTCATTATCGGGACCAATGGATTTTGTTTGTTCGGTATTCATCATCAATACGGTTTTATGGTATTAACACAGCATACAGGTTTAGGTTTATTTCGCCATCGCACTGATTTTGCTGACGAAGTCGGTCTTGGCTTTTGTATAGGCGTCGCGATTGTGCTTGAACTTCGGGAGGAGACTGAGCTTCAGGCGTTCGTATGCTTTGGCTATGTCCGGGTGTGCATTGAGATAGTCGCGGAAATAGATTTCGTCGTTATCTCCTGTGGGGTGGAAATGTATGTGAAACACCCGCTCGGCATATCCTTCAGGAGTGTATCCTTTGTTGAAGCTCATTCGCTCGTCGGATACTGACATACAAATGTATCCGGCGGATTCCATTATTGTTCTTATATTATCCTTATCTGTCTCAACTGGAATCTCGACAAGGATATCTACTGTAGGTTTTGCCATAATACAAGGTATGGCGGTGCTTCCGATATGACTGATCCTTATGTCGAAATCGGATAATATGGCAGATAGTGTTGTCATTTCCTCTTCAGCCCAGGCAGCCCAATGAGGATTATGCGGAGTGAGAACTATGGGAAAGAGTTCCCATAGTTCTTCAAGAGTCATATCTTTAAGGTCTTTCGCCATTAAGATTTAAGTTCCATCAGTTCGCCGGTGTATGTGTCCATCACAAAGCCCTGCACGTTGACACCTGTCGGCGGCATGAGTGGATGGTTGGCGATAAGGTCTACGGTTTCCTTCACTGCCTCGTCGGTGTCGTCGAAGCCGTGAAGCCACTCCTTGAGGTTGATGCCGCAATGCTTCATGAGCGTGATATGCTCCTCGCTCACGCCTCTTTCCTTCATGAGATGGAGCATCTCATCTGCGTTCATGCCCTGCACGCCGCATCCGGTGTGTCCGATCACCATAATTTCATTGACACCCAATTCGTAGATAGCCACGAGAATGGATCGCATCGTGGAGTCAAATGGATTGGTGATTGTGGCGCCGGCGTTCTTGATTATTTTCACATCGCCGTTGCGGAGTCCGAGTGCAGCCGGAAGCAGCTCTACGAGACGGGTATCCATGCATGTCACGATAGCTATTTTCTTATCCGGATATTTGCTTGTGGCAAAACGCTCATACCCTTTTTCTTCTACAAACTTTCGGTTGAATTCTTTGAGTTCATGTATCATGATATTCGTTTTGGTGAGTTAATGACAACTTGAAA
>JAIDSL010000185.1 GCA_029061255.1 Muribaculaceae bacterium | reverse complement strand
TCGGTTCGTGAGAACTGGGTGTTTGTACCCACTTTCAGCCATGACTTGATGTCGGAATCTACATTCACGCGTCCTGAATAGCGATTGTTTTTCGTACCTATCGTTATACCCTTGATGCCGCTGTAGCTGAAGCTTGCGAAGAGATTATATTTGTCACCGCCGTTTGAGAAGCTTACGGTATGGCTCTGGGTTACACCGGTCTGAGTGAAGCGGTCGAGCCAGTCGTATGATTCGCCTGAATTATAGGTAGCCAGTTCCTCTGTGGAGAATGCCGTGTTTGTGCCTAAAAGTGTATTCTTTATATAGGCATCTCTGTCTGCGCCGGGATTGGAGAAGATATAGCCGTTGGCGAAGGCATCGATTCGGAGGTCGCCGAGCTGTCGGGCGTTCATGGTCTTAGGACGGTGGGCTATGTGAGATGTCTGGATCCAGCCGTCATATGTCACTTTGCCTTCACCCTTGCGCCCTTTCTTTGTGGTGACGAGGATGACGCCGTTGGCACCTCGTGAACCGTAGATTGCTGTGGCCGACGCATCCTTAAGCACCTGGATAGACTCCACATCCTCCGGATTTATAGAGTTGAACGAACCGAATTCTCCGTCCATCACGAGACCGTCAATGACATAGATAGGCGATGAGCCTGAGTTGATTGTGTTTATGCCTCGTACCCTCACGGTAGCGTCTTCCCCTGGCTTTCCGCTTGGCGTCACCATAAGACCGGCCATCTTACCCTGCAACGCACCGGCTACGGTGGTTGATGGAGTCTCGTTCAGCTTTTCGGCGTCCAGATATCCCACGGAGCCTGTAAGGTCGGCTTTCTTCATCACGGCGCCGACAACCACCACCTCGTCGAGAACGGAGGAGTTCTCGGAAAGGGATATGTTCATCTGTCCGTTTGCCGGCACCTTGAAGTCAGCGGTCGTATACCCTACGTATGATACCTGAAGCGTGCTGCCCACCTCTACCTTGAGGCTGAAGTCTCCGTCGATTCCGGTTGCGGTTCCGTTGGAAGTGCCTTTTACGAGGATGGTCGCACCGATAAGTGGTTCCTGTGTCGCTGCGTCTACCACAACGCCGCTGACTGTAATGATTTCTCCCGCAAGCATCGGCAATACCGCAAGAAGACTCATTATGAAGGTTAATGCTTTTTTCATGATGGGTAATTATGAATGTATTGAATTATTAGATTTCTTCGATATGCAGTATGGTGCTGTCGAAATTATTTCCACCGTTGAGGGAGATTCCCTCGTTCATAAGGTAGTCGCCCGGGAAGACCTGGCCGTCACCGTAGAATGAGGGCCATCCGGCCTTGTTTATCTCTGTTATCCTGTACTGCTTGTCTGGATCGAGCCCCTTGAGGCGTGTCTGGAAAAAGGTCGTCCTGCCGTGATACTTCATGCTGTAGGCGAAGAACACTGATTCCTTTCCGTCTTTCGATACGTATTGATGGGAAGCCCACCCGCTTCCGTCTTCCGGATTCTTAAGTCTGTAAAGGTCGCCGAATTGAACTATCGGGCGAATCTTCTTATAGTTTGCTATGGCGTTTTTGGCGAATTCCCACTCCTCCTCGTTGAGGTGTTTGGGCTGAAGCTCAAGGCCAAGGCGTCCGGACATGGCCACGTCGAAACGGTATTTCAAGGGAGCCATCATGCCTGTCTGGTGGTTGGGACTTGTCGAGACGTGAGAGGCTGTTGCTATAGCGGGATAAAAGAGGTTGGTGCTGTTCTGGATGCGGATACGGTCAAGGGAATTGGTGTTGTCGCTTGTCCAGAACTCATCGTGATATTTAAGGGCACCCATGTCGAGACGGGCACCACCCGAGCTGCACAGCTGTATCATCACATCGGGATGCGATTCCCTGATTCTATCATATACGGAGTAAAGACCTTTTGTGTAGTCGATCCAGAAATGCGACTGGCGGTCAGAAGGGAGATGCTCGGAGCCGAAGTCTGTCACAAAACGGTTGGCATCCCATTTTATATAGCTGATATCCGGACTCAGGGCGAGTACGTCGTCAAATGTCTTGACGATGAAATCCCGCACTTCAGGATTGGTCAGGTCGAGTATCCATTGCTGGCGAATCTGGAGCTTGTCGCGGTCTCCGCTCTTGACAATCCATTCGGGATGCGCCTCGGCAAGTCGGCTTTTGGGATTCACCATCTCCGGTTCGATCCATATGCCGAACTTGAGTCCGTTCTTCACGGCATGTTTGGCGAGGTAGTCGATTCCTCTCGGAAGTTTCTCGGTATTTACCTGCCAGTCTCCCAGACCGGAATGGTCGGTGTTTCGGGCGTATTCCCCGTTTCCGAACCATCCGTCATCGAGGACAAACATCTCGACTCCTATCTTTGCTGCGTCATCGATCATGTCCGTGATCGTCTTCTCGTCGAAGTTCATGTAGGCCCCTTCCCAGCTGTTGAGTACCACCGGGCGTTCCATGTCGGGGTGGGCAAGGGAATGGTTGCGTATCCAGTCATGAAGGTTGCGCGACACCTGCCCACGTCCCTTGTCGCTGAATGTCCATACCATATCCGGGGTTGTGAGGCTCTGGCTGTTGTCAAGATAGTAGGTGGAGGCGAAATCATTGATGCCGCCGACCACATTCATGCGTCCGCATTCATCCTGTTCAAAGGTCAGTTTGTAGTTGCCGGACCATGCCAGTGCACCTCCATAGACATCTCCGTGGTCTTCACGGGCCGGCCCGTTGAGCGACAGCAGGAAGGCGGGATTCGCTGTCTGGGTAGCCTGCACTCCCCTTTTTGATTCCACGCTCTTGATGCCGGGCTGAAGCTGCTCCTCTACAAGCTGCATCTCTGTTGCCCAGACACCGTGGAAATGCGTGAGATAGTAGGAATCGGCGTGGAGCGGAAGATATGTGGAAGCAAGGTTTTCCACCGTGAGTCGTCCGTCCTCTTTGTTGGTGAGGGTAGCTGACTGAATGATGACATTCTCCTTGCCGTAGGCATCGAATGTAAGGGTGAGGTCAATGTCATACAGAGGATCGTTAAGGGTTATCTCCGTCCGGGTGACATCTTCTTGAGGCTGGGTCAACGAATGGGATACATACTTGAGATGGGTTGTATGCGATCCGTCGGAGTGTACGAGCTTGAGGGCCGGGGATATGGTCACGTATCCTCCATAGGCGGGAAACGCCTGGGGAGCGAAACCGGCTCCGTTGTCCGGTTGCTCGCGGTATTTCTTGGTCTGATATGGAAGGGCGTTCTTGAACTTCTTTCCATAATAGTTATGTACGAG
>JAIDSL010000184.1 GCA_029061255.1 Muribaculaceae bacterium | reverse complement strand
CAATAGTCAAACTAAAAAATAGTAGCAAAAAGTTAATTATTCATTCTTGTTTTGGCGAATGACCCTGCTACCCATGCGCATATACACGTGATAATGGCTATGGGGGCTAAGGTGACCAATAGGTCCATAATTTTCAGTTTTACAGGATATGCTATTGCCTCGACCTCCACTTCTACAGACTGGTAGTCAATCGTGATAAATCCATAACGCTCTTGGAGCAGACATAAGATCGACCCTAATGCGATGCCGATTAGGCCGCCGATAAGAGATACGAGTACACTCTCCCAGCGGAATACATTTGCTATTTGCTTCTTGCTCAGTCCAATGGCAGACATTGTGCGCATCGAGTCTTCCTTCTCAAGCACGAGCATAGACAAAGTGGTAATGATATTGAAGGAGGCTATGACAAGGATGAAGAATAGCAGAAGAAATGTCATCCATTTCTCAATCTGTACCATGCGGAAATTGATTTCCTGAAGCATAAGGCGGTTTTTCACCACATATTCAGGCCCTATTTTCGCAGATATCTCATTCATCAACCTGTCAGTATCAGCCGGATTGCTTACTTTTATCTCGATTGCCGTTGCCTCCCGGTCGTAGAGAAGAAGGTCTCTTACCAAGGATATGTCGGTGAAGATGCCGTTTTCGTCATATGTGTCTTGCATCGACACGAACACGTCGGATATATAGAGGGAGTCCATTACAAATGCGGCTGCCGGATTGGCAGGATTGAATCTTCCTGTTCTCTTCGGGGCAAAAACCATCAGCGGCTGGCTGTAGTCAAACATTGAGAACTTATAGGTTAGCCCGATCGACATCAATGCCGGATTGGATGTCTCCGCATCTTTCAAGGATTTTCCCCCTGCCACTCGGATGGAATCGATTGTTGTGACTTTCGAATATTCCTCCGGGACCACTCCTTTCAGCATTACAGGTGTTTCCCTTCCGTTGTAAAAACCAAGGGCATTGTCGGTTAGGGTAGGGGTAGCCACATCTATACCTTTTATCTTTCCAATCTCTAAGGCAAGGGAATCTCCATTTGTTATTGTCTTCCCCTCCTTCGGGCTCACCATAAGGTCTGGCGACAGTATGTCGAGCCTCTCTGTAAGCACTGATTGAAATCCATTGAATACCGACAATACGCACACTACGGCAGCAGTGGCCACAGCGACCCCTGCCACCGATACAAGTGCGATGGCGTTTACCGCGCTATGCGATTTCTTGCCGAAAAGATACCGCAACGCTATAATGAAAGGTATTGACTTCAAGAGTGTCTTACGTTTTCAGCTTACAATCCTCTTGTAGGGACGCACGGCCCGTGCGTCCTCACAAGTTTATCCAAACTTAATTTTTAATCTCATCAGGGTCAACGTAGTCGTCGGCAGTTCCTTTGATCGGGTCGGATGCAAGTAGACGGTCGATGTTTTCCGCATAGTCAAGTGAGTCGTCAAGGTAGAATGCCAAGTCAGGGCATTTCCTGAGTATTTGCTTCACAGCCTGAGCCAGCTCATATCTCACTGTCTTGCTCTGCTTCTTGATGTTTTCAAGAATCTCATTTGACTTTTCCGGCGGGAAAATGCTCAGATATGCCTTTGCCACAGCGAGGTCGGGCGAGACACGCACTGCGCTTACCGATACGAGTACATTACCCATCGCTGCCGTCTGGCGGCGGAATATCTCACTCAGTTCTTTCTGTATAAGTCTTGCTATTTTAGCTTGTCTTTTCGATTCCATAGTTATTCAATTTAATGTATAATTCATAATGCATAATTCTTGTGGCGAATCAAAATCAAAATAAATATGAATTCAACTCGCTTCCTATTTAATAACACCACATATGCCAGTTCGGTTTTATAAGTAGGGACGCACGGCTCGTGCGTCCGAATACGAATGTCAATATTGTCGCGAAATAGGACGCACGAGCCGTGCGTCCCTACAGTGTCATTAGATATTATTATTTATGCATTTGCGGAGGAGGCTGATCCCGTCGCGGACAGGGAGGATCACGGTGTCGAAGCCGGGAAGCTGAGCTGCCAAGTCATTGAATTCCCTGACTCCGCAGGTCTGTGGGTCTTTTGCATATGCCGGGTCGCAAACGTGCCCCGACCATAAGGTATTGTCAGCAATGATAAGTCCTCCCGGTCTCAGCATCCTCGCAGCTTCTTGTAGATATGCCGGATATTCTCTCTTGTCAGCGTCTATGAATATCATGTCGACACACCCGTCTTCAAATTCACTGCATATCTCCAGGGCTTTCCCTATCCTGAGTTCCACTTTCTCCCCATGTGCTGAAGACTCAAGTTGATGCCTTATGAAATCTTCGAGCTCATCGTCTACCTCTATGGTCACAAGCCTTGCACCCTCTGCCAGCCCTTCTGCGATGCATAGTGCGGAGTAGCCTGTGAAAGTGCCAAACTCTACAGCTAACTGAGGATTGCAAAGCTGCGTAAGCATCTTCAGCAGGCGTCCCTGAAGATGACCTGAGCACATTCGCCCGTTTGTCAAGCGCAGAAAGGACTCCCGTGTCAGTCGATGCAGTTCCTCCGGCTCTGGAGAAATATGTGCGTCTACATAGGAGTCGAGTTCTGATTCAATCTCGTAGTTCATAAGTTGGGTTAAGGGTTAAGAGTCGTGGGTAGAGGATAGCAGTGAGCGTATTGCTAAAAGATATCCATTGAGGCCGAGTCCGCAGATCATCCCTTTTGCAGCAGGAGCCACCACATCGGTATGCCTGAATTCCTCACGTGCGTGAATATTTGAGATATGCACTATGATCACGGGCACCGGCGACATCTCCACTGCATCATGGATTGCATATGAATAGTGTGCATATGCCCCTGGATTCATCACAATCCCACGGCATACGGGGTCAAAAGCCAATTCCTGTATTTTGCTTACGATTTCTCCTTCAGAGTTAGATTGGAAATACTCTAAAGTCTGCTCTCCGTCGGTCAGTTCAGACACGAGGTCTTCTGCCGCAGGAAGAAAATCCTCAAATGTAGTGCTTCCATACACCTTCGGGTCTCTCTTCCCGAGCATATTCAGATTTGGTCCATTAATAATAGCAATCATTCAAGATGTAGATTTCAAGATAAAAATTTAATGTTAAATTTCATTCTCCTTGTAGGGACGCACGGCTCGTGCGTCCTTTCAAAAAGATTCAAAAAAAGATTTTAGGGATGAAAATGATGAGTCCGGCTGTCGCGGCTGCAATTGCCATCATGAGCACCCCGGCTGCCCCCACATCCTTTGCTTTCTTTATAAGTGGATGATATTTCGGACTGACAAGGTCCGCTATAGCCTCGATCGCTGAGTTCATCGCCTCTGCCATGAGCACCCCTCCGCAGCAAAGCGCCACCACACACCATTCAATCGTGGAGATGCCGAGCAGGAACCCAAACACAACGACGCAAGCCATCGCAAATACATGTATCCGTGCGTTATGCTCATCATGCAGCAGCGTCCGTATGCCACTGAACGCATACCCAAACGACTTCACCCGCTTCCCTATCGAAAACTTTTCCTCTTTCATATCGCAAAATTAATCAAAATTCCCCAATCCACCAACTAAGACCCCTGCGTTCTTTGCCACTCAGCGTTCTCTGCGTGCCAGTGGTTAAAAATCATTAAGATTAGTTCTTTTTGTCGTTTTCTATTTGCGCGAATGCTATTTTTTGATTAATTTTGTCGCAAATTTAAGGAGAAGATTGTTATCATTATGAACCATAACGGTCAAAACTGAAATATAACTAAAACCCAATAATATTAATTGACAAATATGGCAGAGTTAGATTTGTCCCGCTACGGGATCAAAGGGGTGAAGAAAATTATCCACAACCCCAGCTATGATCAGCTTTTCATTGAAGAGACCAAACCGGGTCTTGAAGGCTATGAAAAGGGTATTCCCACAAGCCTCGGCGCTATCGACGTGATGACCGGCGTTTACACCGGCCGCAGTCCTAAAGACAAATATCTCGTGAAGGACGCCACTACAGAAAACACTGTATGGTGGAACACTCCCGAGTATCCTAACGACAACAAGCCAATCTCTACCGACGTTTGGAATCAGCTCAAGAAGATTGCTATCGACGAGCTCTCTGACAAGGAACTTTTCGTTGTCGACCTTTTCTGTGGCGCTAACGCTGCAACTCGCCTTAAAGTGCGCTTCATCGTTGAAGTTGCTTGGCAGGCTCACTTCGTGACAAACATGTTCATCCGTCCTACTGAGGAAGAACTCAAGGACTTCGAACCTGACTTCGTCGTTTACAACGCTTCCAAGGCTAAAGTTGAAAACTACAAGGAACTCGGCATCAACTCTGAGACTTGCGTTGCTTTCAACATCACAGACAAAGAGCAGGTGATCATCAACACTTGGTATGGCGGTGAGATGAAGAAGGGTATGTTCTCAATGATGAACTACTTCAATCCTCTCCGTGGCATCGCTTCTATGCACTGCTCAGCCAACACCAACATGGAAGAGACCAGCACTGCTATCTTCTTCGGTCTCTCCGGCACAGGCAAGACCACTCTTTCTACCGACCCGAAGCGCAAACTCATCGGCGACGACGAGCACGGCTGGGACGACGAAGGTGTCTTCAACTACGAAGGTGGTTGCTACGCTAAGGTCATCAACCTTGACAAGGAAAGCGAGCCCGATATCTACAACGCTATCAAGCGCGACGCTCTTCTCGAGAACGTCACTGTCATCAACGGCGAATGCGACTTCGCTGACAAGAGCGTGACTGAGAACACTCGCGTTTCTTATCCTATCTATCACATCAAGAACATCGTTAAGCCCGTTTCTAAGGGCCCGGCTGCTGACCAGGTTATCTTCCTTTCAGCTGACGCATTCGGTGTGCTTCCTCCCGTTTCTATCCTCAACGACGAGCAGTGCAAGTACTACTTCCTCAGCGGCTTCACCGCTAAGCTCGCCGGCACAGAACGTGGCATCACTGAGCCTACCCCGACATTCTCTGCTTGCTTCGGTGCAGCTTTCCTTAGCCTCCACCCCACTAAATATGGTGAAGAACTCGTTAAGCGCATGAACCAGAGCGGTGCCAAGGCTTACCTCGTGAACACCGGCTGGAACGGCACAGGCAAGCGTATCTCCATCAAGGATACCCGTGGCATCATCGACGCTATCCTTAATGGCGATATCCTCAAGGCTCCTACAAAGACCATTCCTTACTTCGATTTCGTAGTTCCTACTGAACTCCCCGGAGTAGATCCTAAGATCCTCGATCCGCGCGACACTTACGCTGATCCCGCTGAATGGACCAAGAAGGCAGAAGACCTCGCAGCTCGCTTCATCAAGAACTTCAGCAAGTTCACTACCAACGATGAAGGCAAGGCTCTCGTAGCTGCCGGCCCGAAGCTCTGATCATCATCCGATCATAGAAATCCTATAGATATGAATCCCCGCCCGTCAAGGACGGGGATTTTTTTGGGAGGGCGGTTTCCTAACCGCCCCGGCATGCCATCAGGAAACTTTAAAACCTATCATCTTATGAAACCTTTACGTCTTATAAATCTTATAACTCTTATATTTTTTTCCCCTCTCTATCTCTTCGCCGAAAACTACACCTACCGCTCCGATGTGCTTTGGGTCACAGTGCCTGACCATCCTGACTGGCTATACAAGACCGGTGAAAACCCTGTCATAGATGTCCAGCTATATAAATATGGTGTGCCCGTAGATAATGCCAAGGTGACTTATGAGATTGGCGGCGACATGATGCCCGCTGACTCGAAAGGGGAGGTTTCACTCAAGAATGGTCGAGCTTCTGTGAAGATGGGCACGATGAAGACCCCCGGCTTTCGCGACCTTCGTCTTACTGCGGAGCTTGATGGCACAACCTACAAACATCATATCAAGGTAGGTTTCTCTCCTGAAAAAATTGAACCCTTCACAAAGATGCCGGCTGACTTCGACTCATTCTGGGCAAAAAACCTTGAGGATCTTTCTAAGGTCCCCCTCAACTTTACTATGACCCCTTCTCCGAAATACACCACCGACAAGATGGACTGCTGGCTCGTGAATCTCACCGTATCCAGACAAGGACAGTCAATCTATGGTTATCTCTTTATCCCGAAGGATGCCAAACCCGGATCGTGCCCGATTGTGCTATGCCCTCCCGGTGCCGGCATAAAGACTATCAAAGAGCCGTTGCGTCATCGCTATTATGGCGAGAACGGGTGCATCCGCTTTGAAATGGAGATACATGGGCTTAACCCTGAAATGACCGACGAGGCTTTCAAGGAAATAAGCAAGGCTTTCAGTGGCAGGGAGAACGGATACCTGCAGAACGGCCTCGACAACAAGGACAACTATTACATGAAGCGAGTATATCTCGCATGTGTGCGTGCCATCGACTTCCTTGCCACCCTTCCCGAATGGGATGGGAAGAATATCGTGCTCCAAGGAGGTAGCCAAGGAGGTGCGCTTGCTATTGTCACCGCAGGACTTGACAAACGCGTGACAGCTTGTGTCGCCAACCATCCGGCTCTCAGTGACATGGCGGGCTACAAGGCTGGGCGCGCTGGTGGCTATCCCCATTTCTTCCGGGTAGATGGGATGGACACTCCTGAAAAGCTCAACACCATGGCTTATTATGACGTGGTCAATTTTGCTCGCCGGCTGAAATGTCCGGTATATATGACATGGGGCTACAACGACGACACCTGTCCTCCTACCACCAGCTACGCTGTCTACAACGTCATCACTTCCCCCAAAGAAGCCCTCATCACCCCAATCAACGAACACTGGACCTCCGAGGCCACAGAGCGAGGCCACCTCGACTGGATACTCGATCATTTGCAGTAATTCGTAAAACGCACAACGTAAAACGTAAAACGTAAAACTTTTTTTGCTAATTAGCGGAAAAAGTTGTATCTTTGCAAGTTGAAAAGCGTAGGCAGATGGCCCCAATAGGGTCATCTTGCCTATGCCGTCAATTTATTTTTCTGAAAATTAATAAAATAACAATAAAACTCAGAACAACAAAATGCAGAACAAAGGCTTTATCAGCACGATTGCTGTGCTGCTTGTCCTG
>JAIDSL010000183.1 GCA_029061255.1 Muribaculaceae bacterium | reverse complement strand
CACAGGAAGTGGAGGAATTCACCGGTATCCTTTCACAACTCCACGCTAAGGATGGCGTTTATTCCGTTTTGGGCAATCATGACTATTGCCTATATCGCCAATATCATGGCGACGATACTCCAGATAAAGAACAGGCGAAGGTGATTGACTGTGAGAAACAAATCGGATGGAAATTGCTAAGAAATTCGTCCATTCAAATAGCGCGTGGCAATGATTGTATCGCTTTGATTGGTGTTGACAACGCCGGAAGCAGGGGATTTATTGACAGGTCTGATTTGAAGGAAGCACTTGACGGAGTGCCGAAAGATGAATTCAAGATATTGCTTTCGCACGATCCTTCACATTGGCGCAGAGAGGTACTTCCGAAATCAGATATAGACCTTACGCTTGCAGGTCATACCCACGCCATGCAGTTCAAATTGTTCGGATGGTCTCCTTCAAAATGGACATATCCTGAATGGGGAGGGCTATATGAAGATAAAAGTCGAAAATTATATGTCAGCACAGGAATTGGAGAGAACGTTGCATTCCGTTTTGGGGCATGGCCGCAGATTGTATTGATTACACTGAACAATGAAAAAAATATAAAGAACGGAAATATTTGAATGGATAGCAGTACTTTGTATCTGCACAAAGCCAAGACGAGGTTTGTTTTAATTCCAAATATTTAATCGACAAACTTATGGAAATTATCAAGGAAATGTTCCCGGCTAATGTACCGGGTATGAAGCTCAATAACGGGGCAGTAATGCCTCAGGTGGGATTAGGGGTCTTTCATCTTGAAGAGGGTGATGACTGTTACAATGCATTCAGAATCTTGATGACTATGAAATCGTTTTCATAGGATCACCCATCTGGAACGGCGCACCTCCAATGATAATGCGTACCTTTTATGAAGCATATCCACAACTTGCCGACAAGACTCTCGTGCCATTTGGGACACACGGTGGCAGTGGTATAAGCAGTTGTGAAAAAGTGATGAAGGAATATTTCCCGAATGCAGAATATCTTAAAAGTTTAGGTATCTCAGGTGAAATCATCCGCAATACATCATCTAAAACAACGGTAGAAAATTGGCTTAATGAGATTGGAATTTTACCCTTAATAACAGATTCAGATACTCCTGATGCCGTGGATTTAGGATTAAGTGTTAAATGGGCTTCCTATAATAATTCCAATTATGCGTCATACTTATATTTCTATTCTGATGCTACTCGTGTTCAACCGACAAGAAGTAATCGTCGATACATAGGTATGTCTGTAAGACCAGTTTATGTTGATGGCGGTGCAGGAACAGAGAATGTAGAGATAAGCAACTCCTCTCATTTCAATGTGTCAATAGAAGGATACAATCTCAGAATAGAAAATTTAGCTTCAAATATTCCTGTTTCCATTTATGATACAATGGGACGACAAATTTATTATGGAATCAAACATACGATAACCGTTGAGAAAGAAGGTATATACTTCATAAAAGCAAATTCTTACACCAAAAAGATATTAATCCGTTATCGTGGACACATGGAATGCCATGTTGAAAATATCAAATAGTTATGAAGTTTATTTGTTTTGGGGGGCTTGAAATGTGCTTGAGTAGCCATCGTTGTGGCCCGGATGGCCCTGAGTGATCTGAGAGGCAAGTCTGAGGACCGGCATGCCTGGACCAAGATTTATCGAATCTATAGCTTGCATAAGATGTGTTCGGGCGATTTTTTCATTTATAATTTCCCGGGAGTCAAATAGAGAAGGGGTGACGGATTGTGCCGGAACTATCTCAGCAAGCCAAACTCCGGCTCTTTTGAAAGGAATGTCGGGTATAAATATTCTGTCGAGTATTGAAACTGCAGCATTGCAGATATATACAGTATCGCTCGTAGGAACGACAAACTTCACTGTTCCTTCCGGATGTGCTGACCCTCGTTCTAAATGAAACCGATTAGTCTGCAGCGTGACCCCCACTATTCGGCATGCACCTCGCATAGCACGAAGCTTCTTGCAGCAGTCGGCTGCATAAATTGCAATTCTTGCTCTAATATAATCATAGTCGTCCACGTCTTCCGGAAATGTACGGCTTTCACTTACAGAATCTTGAAGCTGTGCCTGCACATGAGTCAGCTCTATGCAGTGCTCGCCATGTAGCTCACGCCATGAACGCTCCCCGTTGATTCCGAGATTGGATCGAATCCATCCCAAATCCTTGTCGGCAAAGTCAGCTATGGTGTAAATACCTGAAGTATATAGGCGTTTTGAGAGTCTTCTGCCTATTCCCCAAAGATCAGATATTGACATTTTTTGCATCACAGGCCGAGCAGCCTCTACATCAAGCATCACACCAACACGTCTTCCTCTTTTCTTACAGCTTTCTGACACTATCTTTGCAAGTGTCTTGCTTGGGGCAAATCCTATGGTGACAGGGATATGAAGCTCATCCCAACAGTTAGCGGCAATTGCCTCTCCGATTGCCCTAAGTTCAGAGTCAGGAATACCGTCCATTATGAGGAATGCCTCATCGACGCTATAGTCAAGAGTCTTAGGAGCATACCTTCGGAATATCTCATGCACCCTAAGGCTTATATCCCGGTAAAGAAGGTGATTGCCGCTCAAAGCTATTATCTCGCCGCTACTTATGCGGTCTTTGATCTGGAAAGCCGGTTGCCCCATCTTAATTCCGGCTCTTTTAGCTTCATTGCTCCTCGCCACGACACAACCGTCGTTATTGCTGAGAACTACGACAGCCCGGTTCTCGAGATCGGGATTAAGCGTTCGTTCACAACTAACGAAGAAATTATTGCAATCAGCAAGACCTACCATATATGAAGTATGAAGTATGGAGTATGAAGTATATAGTATGAAGTTATCAAGTGGGGGAATATTCGGAAAGGCGATATATAGAATGATGCTCCACAGCAAAACCTTCTTCCACAAGATAGCGCAGGGCATCTCCTGCCATACGGTCGTCAGGCGTAAAATTACGTTCGAGAATTGCCTGAGTCACTCCTGATGGATACATCTGCATGTATTTCCAAACCCTGCTGATCATTTCTTCTTTAGAAATATGGGAT
>JAIDSL010000182.1 GCA_029061255.1 Muribaculaceae bacterium | reverse complement strand
TATATAGAGCCCTTCTGAAATAAATATTCAAATTTTTCTTATAACCCTTTAACCTAATAACCTTCTAACCCTCAACTTCCGCTTGCGAAAGTTGAATCAGTAATTTAAAAAAAAAGTACTCCAAAACTTGTATTTGACAAATAAAATCTATATCTTTGCGCTTCTTAAAAGGTGAGAAACAATAAGATACATAATAGGCTGAATGACAAAGCATATTCCATATATAAGACCTATCGCTTCGACGCAGCGGGAGGTGATCGAATACCTATCAAGAAAGCCATCAGGCCTTACGTTCGTTCATGGCAAGGCAGGCAGCGGCAAGACGTATCTGATCCGAAAGATAGAATCAGCGATTGCAGGATGCCAGGTGCTTGCCCCGACAAACCTCGCAGCATCACTCTACAGGAATGGCCGAACCCTGCATTCATTCTTCCACAAAGGATTCGATGACATTAATGAAGGGTTTATGGATCCGGCCAACATCAACCCAATGAAAGCGGACCTGATGCGTCACATTCTCAGCGGAGTCACCATGATTGTGATCGACGAGATCTCCATGGTTCGCGCCGATACATTTGAGATGATGCACCGTCTTTGTCAGGAAGCTCTTGGAAACCATCTTCCGTTTGGAGGAATTCCGGTTATCATTGTCGGCGACTTATTCCAGCTGCCTCCCATAGTTAGCGATCCGGCCACCTACGATTATCTGAAAAATGAATACGGCGGTGTCTATTTCTTCGACAGCCATGTGATCCGGGACAATATAGACTCTATCCGCCTGTTTGAGCTTGAGAAATCATTCCGACAGCAAGGAGACCCCAGATTTATAGAACTTCTCGATGCTTTCAGAGCACCACTTACATCGGAAAGGAAGGTTCGACTGCTTGAAGAATTCAATTCCCGCGTAAGCGACTCCCTCCCCTCGGATGCAATATATATTGCTTCTGCCAACGAACAGGTAGCATACATCAATGCAGAACGCCTTGACCGTCTGCCTGGGAAAAAGACTACGTTGGAAGCCTGCTATCGAATACTCCTGCGCGGAACTGATACTCATGTAGACATCAAGCACGGCAATCTGCCAAGCGACCTCGATATAGAGCCGATAGTACTCCCCTCTGCTTTTGACGGCGAATTAAGCTTTAAGACGGGAGCGAGAGTAATGATTACAAAAAGCAACCGCTATTTCGGATTCTGCAACGGAGATTTCGGGACTATAGCAGGCTTTGACGGCACCTCCTTCACTATACATCTAGACAACGGTAGATGCATCATGCTACCACATCCGAATGATAAGTACAAACGGAATCTGATGACGGAATACCGCTATGAGATGGTATACAATGCAGATCAACACAAGCTCGCAAGAAAAAAGCCCTACATTCAATCCACCACGCAGTATCCCTTAAAGCTGGCATATGCCTTTACGATACATAAATCTCAGGGACAGACCTACGACAAGGTAATCCTTGATCTGAACAGCCATATATTCGCACCGGGACAGCTTTATGTCGCCCTCAGCAGGGCAAAATCCTTAGATGGACTGTTTCTGACCAAGAAAATCACTTACAGCGACATCATTTCAGATGACTCGATATTCCGGTTTCTCAATAAGCTCAGGATGGCGAATGGTGCAAATGCAGTAGATTCTCTTAGCCACCAGACGTCTTCCACTCAAAATGGGAGTGTTTCCAATCCCCGATGCGATGACTTCATAAGCTTCGTAAGGATGAATGAACGAAACGACTCCGTCAAGGATTTCCTTTGTCATACCCTTGAAAGCTACCGTTCGGTATTCGCATTGGGAGAGAATGATCTGGCTATGGAAGAGTTGATAAAGGTGATCGATCTCGTTAACAGCAGCTACATCACCGACCGGTATGACAACATGCTACTTTCCATGAGGACAAAACAACCCACATCGGAAGATTGTCGCTACAATCTTAACGCCATATTTGAGATTTATACCGACGTAATCAAATTGCCCCGCCAGCAGTTCAGCTCCGACAATCGATTTCTACCGGACAGCTATCACACCCTCCCCACATGTCAGGATCTTAGATAGTCGCCAGGCATCTCAGACCTTTACCTCTCCATTCCTCTCTTTTACTGGAAAGGAGCTTCAGCTCCTTCTTCACTCACGCTTTTCCTACCATCCCCCCTTTATCCCGGACGAAATATTTGTCTAAGCTTACGAGCTTCAGTTCGTCTCCCTCAGCATCTCTCCAAAGTCCCCCCGGAGTGCGTAAGCAGGTTTGTCGAAGGTGAAAAATATTTTGTCCAAGTAGCGAGCTTCAGCGAGCGGGAGGTGTCCTACATCTTTGGTTGCCTCCGCCCCTTTGTCTTCGGATGAAATGCCTACCGATAAAACGTAATCCAGTTGGTCCCGCATTTCGTTGGAGTGGGGTAAATATCCACAGCACTGCCATTTTCGTCTCTATACCAAGAATGCTTCCAGCCTCCCATATCGAGATATATGGCTTCCGTAGCTCCTGCATTTAGCAGATTTATTATAAAATCCCCAAATTGTATTTCTTCTTTAGAATCGGCAACAACCACCTCCCCGTCAATCAGACAAAGAGCCCGAAACAAGTTCCTTTTGCTATTTTCTCTCGAGTGATTTACGATACCTCTTTGATGAATCATCATATCCTGAGCGAATCCGCATCCTCCTTTTGACGATGCCAACTTGAAATCCTTATTCCAGTCGTCATGTGCGAAATGAGGTTTCCCATCATAAAAAGAGAATGCTCCTCTGTAAGACTTAGATGAAGCACCGGTGTAAAGCTTACCCCCTGATACATGATTGCCAATGATATTTGTATGTTCAAAATGGTCAAGGCATTTCACAGTATACGCAGCCGCGCAAACCAAGATAACACTGTCATTCTCCTTTTTCGGCATTTCCCCGCACACCAGATCTATGCTCGAATAATTCGGATAATATATCCTCAGCATGCAAGTATCGACCACCCCCACCAACGGCTCCTTTCTATTGAGTTCCTGTACATTTTCAACAGCTATTGTCCCTGAATCAGACTGCACAGAATCCGCCAATATTGTATTACTGTTTCCGCAGGCAGCCAAAGATGCGACTATTAAGAATCCACCTATAAGTACTTTCGTAATCATAATAAAATAAACTTTAGTCCAAACTCATATACCACATCAGTCTTAAAAGTAAACACCCTTCCCCAATCCCGCTCCCGATCACCCTCTCCACATGTCAGGGTCTGAGATAGTCGCCGAGTATCTCAGACCTTCTACTCCCCATTCCTCTCTCTTACTGCAAAGGAGCTTCAGCTCCTTCTTCACTCACGCTTTTCCTACCATCCCCCCTTTATCCCGGACGAAATATTTGTCTAAGCTTACGAGCTTCAGCTCGTCTCCCTCAGCATCTCTCCAAAGTCCCTCCGGACTGCGTCAGCAGGTTTGTCGAAGGTGAAACACCATATAGACTATCTCAATAGCAAATCTTGCAAGGCTTAAAACCCTTCGCCTGGGCCTCCGATTTCGTGCACTTGACTATCGAGCAAGAACATTTCCTCAACCCCCGGCACTTTGCCGAACGATGATATTTCGCTGCATTCGGTCCCGTACAGTAATACACCGTTTCGGAAGCAGCCTCCCCGCAATGCTCAGCATGCACACTCTCCCCCGCTGAAACAATCGCCGACTCCATCATCGGAGCCAATCCCACCAACAGCATCGCCAACGCAAATCTCTTCAATGCAATCTTCATAATTGAACTATCTTTCAAAATTAATTAAAGGGTAGAGCGCTTCTTAAATCAAATCGTGTATTTTATCTTCTCTTTGGAACATACGTCTTGTTACCCTTACTGTTGATATAATACTGGCCACCTCGTGATCCTGTGTAGATTGTCTTGCCGCTGCCATAGTTGTATGCATCAGTGGAGTAGTCCTTCGCTCGACTACCTGTCGTTCCGGTGTATATGTTGGTGTTTCCTGAAGTTGACCAGTTGTCGTGGTTCGTCTCGTTACGGGTGCTACGGTAATGACCGTTTACATGCGTGCCATCGGATTTGGTATATCCGTTCACGTATGTCGAATTTGTATTGACTCCGTATGAGCCATAGGTAGTAGTTGTATTATTATTGTAGTTAGTATAATACTGGGCGTTTGCGGAGACAGCAGTTGCGATGACCGCCACGAGAAGCAGGAATTTCTTTTTCATGATTTTTGTCTTAATTTTGAATGTTATTTTTTTACACTGCAAAGTTACACAATCCTCACACACCAACCCAATTTCTGAAACATTTCAATAAAATCAGCTCTTAAATATAATTAGAAGATTGCAATGTTGCAACCGTTAGGTGATTATTCATTTATCCAACATACTTATTAACAACTTCAGAAAGACCCTCCGTAAATGAATCCTCAAGAATATTAATATTCCATTTCCCAGAATCGGTCATTAATAGTTCTGCAAAAAGAATTGCCTTGGCGTTTGAATTCCTTTTAAATATGGGAAGTAGATTATACGAAGCGAATGGAGTCAAAGTTTCTTCATCTAATAAACAGACATTACATTTACGAATGTCCTCAAAATGAAAATTTGAAGAAGCATCGTAAATAGAAGCTATAATTTTTATTCTCGTAATATTATGGCGGACTTTAGATAAAGAGATTTTTAAATTCTCAGAACAGTAATCAGAATACTCACAATATAAGATATCTTCAGCCAGTAATTCTACAGATCCATCGAATGATGTTGGATGCGTTTGTTCAATCCATTGTCGTCTGGTTTTAAATCGACTATTCTCATACGGCATTGCTCGATTTCGGGAGTTATAATATACGAAATCTGCCTCATCCAAGATTTTTCCATCCTCGGTAACTAATAAAGCCGACAAATCAATATTTAGATTTCCTATCCAATCTAACTCTAAAATGAATGATTCTTGACTCTCCATGTTTTGTAACCATTGTTCCATAAAAGTTACTATTTAAGTTGTTTAGACTATTTTGATTTGTGAATTTTTTTAAGAAAAATAACAATAAAGGCGAGGAAGTTCCACCCCTTCCAGCTGGATACGGTGGTATCGAAGCGCACAAGGACGTTCTTGAATCCATCAATCCATGCGTTTGTCCTCTCGATCTTCCATCTCTCCTTATACATCACCTCGTCGAAGAGCCTTTCCTCCGTTGGCTGTCCCCCGTTCCTTCTGTTGGGACATACGTTGGAGATGATCCCGTGGGAATCAAGGACGGCCCTGAGGTCATGTCCGTCAAATCCAGCGTCAAGGTCACAGAAAAGTCCATCAACGGGTATGTCGGCTTCCTTAAGCTGCTCTGCGATCTCGTCCACCCTCTCCTTTATCTCATAGAGATATCCGAATGGTTTCCTGCCTGAGGCCTGGCCATGGCCAGAGGGAGACCCTGATTGTCCGTGAAGTAAAGCGCATTGGTGGTCTTTCGTTTCTTATGATCTTGGTATTCAACACATTCACCTCCTCTCAATGCCGGAGTGTGGGAACCGTCGATATGGGAAAGCGACAGATCAATGGCATCCTTATTCTTGATCAAGACATTGGTGTATGCCTTCTGCCACTCATCCTTCCTACACCATTTCCTGTAGTGTTGGAACACGGTGTTCCAGGACGGAGCCTCCCCGCTGAAAAGGTGACCCAATGGGAGAAAGCGCCACTGGCATCCGCTCTTGAGCTTGTAGAGGATGGCGTTTACGATCTCCAGAAGGTCGAATTTCGAGGTGAACCCTCTTTTTGCAACCGAAAGATAGGGCATAATCCAAATTTTTATTGTATCTTTGTCAAGTACGGCGTATTCTGGCATTGGTACGGTATATTAAAGTGTGGGAACTATAATATAGTGCGTACTTTGCTGAGTGCGCCGTATTTTATATTTTTTATAGTAGTTTTAACTTATCGAAATTAGTCAAAACAACTTCATTATATTGATTTAATTCTACAAAATATTGAGGAAGATGATATTTATAAAAGTATCACCTTCCTCAACAATGTATTTAACGATTAGAAAGCGCCCTGACGCTTCAGTTCATTGACTCTATCCTGAATTTCTCTATACTTTGAACCCAGCTTTTGTCGCCTTTCTGGAACATTTCCATAATCACCTCGGATTACGTTCATAGCTTCCTGTTCTACATTTGCCGAAATAACAGTGAGTTGTGTAGGTTCAGGAATTGTTAAGGAATCCACATTTACAACATCTTGAGGTTCTTCTGTTGTTCCCGGTTCTACTTTATTGGTTATAGTTTTGTCATACGTGGTATCAGGATTTTTAGAAACTTGTTCATAGTGTTCCTTATTAATCTTTTTCTCTTGTTCCTCTTTCCAACAGAAGATGTAGCACACAACGATAGCAGCCACAATTAAGATTGCAGCACTACATAGAATCTTACCTTTATGTTTCCGCCAAAAGGATTTATCTATGGTTTTATCGAAATCTTCTGGTTTGAATATTTTTTCTTTCGACATGGTATTATATATTAATCGTAAACCTCTCTAGCGAGATACTGCATACCACCATTGTAACTTTCATCCATAGGAATAAATGTCCACAATTTATTCTTTGAATTGTACTCCATACGTCCAAAGCAAACCACGTCCTTTCCAGGAAAATCGCTTGCCAATCTATACTCTGCTATTTCTGAATCGTCTTCTGCATTATATATTGTTACTACAGGATCGTGTGCGTCTGCAAATGTTTCACCTTTAGCAATGTGTGCTTTGTCAACAGCAGCGGCAAACACTATTTTGTAATATTTTCGGGTATCGACTTCTTCTAAGAGAACGTGCATTTTTTCCCCACAATCTTCATCTGCTTCATTGGTTTTATCATCCCAGGAGCCAATAACAGCTCCATCACATGAAATAGGAAGAGTATCTTCCATCCATTTCCCTTCGTTTTTGTAGTGCTTACTTGCAGTCTCCCATTGACTGAATGATCCTTTAAGAGGATTAAAGTCTTTGTCTGTAAATTTTTTTTCTGTTTTCCAACGCAGGTCTGAACCGAAGTAAACTAAATCTGCTCTTTCATGAATCATCCCATCTTTACCAAGCATGAAAGCGCAGATATCAAGATCAGTACCAGACCATTCTAACTCTATTCTTAGTTTCTTAAGATTAGGCTTGTCAAACACAAGCTCATCTCCTACGTGAAGACGTTTTTCGAAATCATCTTCACTAAATAGTTTCTTTTCTTTTCCCATAATACTTTTATTTTCGTGTTATCTTTGGAATATTTTTAATGGGTATGGAATAGTCAATCATGTCACAATTATCTTCTTGCATGACAATATTTTGTCTTTCCTTACGAGGAATGCCTGATTTTTGTTTTATTTCTTTTTTTGATTCAATTTCTTTTTTTTTGGTTACGAATTTTTTTATGTCTTCTCTCCTTTTTTTCAGTCGTTTGCTAGATGTATGTTTGAGTAATCCCTCTTCTACTATTTCTGATGCAAGATTTGTATTACATTCAATTATGGCATTAAACGATGAATCTAAGTAAGCATCAACCTCCTTAATGTTGAGTATTTTCAGTTTTAACTTGGGCCTAATAGAATCAATCAACTCATCCGACAATAGTAATAAATCCGCAATTTTTATAATATTAGAGGCTACTCCATAATTTTTTTTCCCCATTGCCTCATTAAGAAGTGATCGAAGTTGTTCGGCAAGGTTATTTTGTTGTATGCGTTTGAGAGCATGCTTTGCTTTTTTTACGGCTAATCTGTTCTCATGATATACTGCCATAGCATTAAGTGCCTCATCTAACATTTCATCATACTTTCCGTCTATTTCTAAAGTATTAACAACATCAAGTTTTTCATTGTACTCCCGCAATTGGGCAATTGCTTCTAAAGATAAGTAGCTTTCAACTACAGGCGCGATATTATCACACACGGTACATACCGGAGTTACATCCTGATTAACAGTTTCGCATATGGGACATTGCCAACTCATTTTTCCGCAATTTTTAAACCTTTTCCTCTTAAGCCTACCTTTCGAGATTTAGATACATCAGATATCGGAGAGAAAGACACAGCTGCATCTGTCTCCATTTCCGAGGACGTAGGTTTAAAGCCACGACCCAATCTAATTCTAATTGATGAACCAGAGTGTTTGGCTCCAAATGTTTCTTCAACTGACTTTCTACCTTCCTTAATCTCCCTTAAGATATTTTGAATTTTCTTTATTGACGGACGATCGTCAGAATTAAAAGAAAGCATTGACCGTAATAGTTTATCCACTTCCGGATTAATCGTCTTAGCGAAAGAAATCTTTGTTCCTTTTGCTATGGCAGACCACGTCGGCAATGAAGTCCCTGAAATTGGTTTCTCTCCAGTAAAATATTCACAAAATATAATGCCAAGAGTAAATATATCAGAAGCGAGGGTAAGTGTCTTTCCATCAATTTCTTCGTCTTCATCCATAATATAAGCGGCCAGCTCCGGAGAATAATACTCAGGAGTTCCTACTATCCTATCCCTATCGGAGGGAGGAGTTTCCGAAAAGTAACTGTCATCAAAGTCGATTAACTTTCCAGTATAATTATCCCTTGACGTTTCCTTTATAAGAATATTGTCTGGCTTTAAGTCGCCATGTACAATATTTAATCCATGAAGAATACCGACACTATGGCATACCGAACGTGCTATAGTAATAATGCGATCAAAAGGTAAAGACGAAATCTCCTTTAAGGACAGAGAAGAGGTATCAATCTTTTCATTTATCTTATAATATGAAGGACCCTCTCTAAAGAATGAAACTGCATACACTAAATTACCACCTAATGAAACTTTGGTAGCAATTAATTCGTTTATCTTACGATGGTGACTCTCGAAGGTATCACAGGCTTTTCGTTTCTGTGCTTTTATTCTTTCACTACCCGGGCTATCAGGAGTTGGATATTTAGGAGAAAGGAATTCCTTTATAAAATATTCCTTACCTTCGCTTTCAGCGAAGGTAACCTTACTCATCCCTCCTACGACTCGAAAGTCTTCAAGAATTCGATACCCATGTATAACATCACCTTCTTTCATAGGATTCCATAAATTTAAGATAGCTGTCTTTATATTCCGGCCATAATGCCATCATTTCTTGATTAACTCCCTTCTTAAGATGTTCAATCTTTTCTTCAAACTTCTTTAACTTGCCTTCATAATAATTACGCTTATTAAAATATTCTTTCACTTTTCTATTGGACGGACTAAGACTTTTTTTCATATCCGTGAAGTCTTTAAATCCAATCGCCGCTATTGCAAATGAGAAGTCATCAGCAGTAACAACTGCAAATTTACTCGTTAAACACTCCTTAAAATCCTGAATAGAATTTGACATTTCCAATGTTTCTGCAAGTACCTTCTCAAAGTCCATTGGGCTGGGATAGTACCCAAAACAACCATCAGTTGCAGAAATCACAATAAATTTTTCCTTTGCTTCAAGAATGATATCTCTATAGTTAATTCTAAATGGAGCATCAGCTTGAATACAATTAGACATCGGGGCATCTTCTCTCAAATTCTGCATAGGATCAAGATTCCCTTTTAAATCATCAATCGAAATTTGGAATAAGCCTTCTTTCTTCCAGAGATAATTCCTTGAATCTCCAGCCCAAAGACTCTTAATTTCATAACCTTTTGCAGTTTGATTGACACAGGTCATAGCAAGAGTAGTTGGATATTCCTTAATCAGAGAGCTTCTTAAACCTGCTTTAGATTTCGCTGGATACTTCTTTTTTTCTTCTGTGTACCTACATGCAATTATACTCTCTAACTCTTCTGATAAATGCTGAAAAAACAACAAAGTTGGATTTTCTTGTATTGCTTTCTCAATAGCATCCCTAACAATTCTTGAGCCCACATAAGCCTTTGTCATATGAATGCCATCATGTGAAAAATCAGACTCACACTCGGCTCCCCCAGCTCCTCCCATACCGTCAAAGACTCCAGTTAAAACAGTATCATTATTGGTATAAAGGATAGGATTGGAGTCTTCACCCCAACCTTCCTTTTTCTCTTGCATATTAAAAATAGGAAACACCTTATCCATTCTATCAGATAGAGTTTACTATAGTAGAAAGAATTGTCTTGTAATCCACGTCTTCTAGTCCCATACCAGCTTTAGCAGGATGATGAATGGTATTAGTCCAATTTACTCCTATATCACTCCATTTTTTTGCATCCGGAGCAAAAATAACCAGCCTTTTAGAGGTATGATTCATCTTACCCCCTTGTTCGTCTTCCCACCAATCAGTAAGTTCATCGAAATTTGCAGGAACCTCAGACGGATATAGTGGATTGTCTTTACCGGTTTCTCCCAACTCATGAGTGGAAGCATCTGACCAAACAACGATTACATGACGTCGTTTATCTCCTCCGTGAGTCCAATCAGAGTTTATCGCCATTGATAGTGCTTCAAGTCCAGATTCCGGCTCCGGACCGCCACCATCAGGCACAAATGAATTTATGATTTCCTTAAACTTATCTTCCTGCTCTGGAATTGACAGGAAACCGCTATCAAATATAGCTTTATCTTTATCAAATCCTAAATCTCTGAATCCGATAACACGAATTCGCAAGTCAGATATATCTTTCCCCTTAGCCTCACACATAGCCTTGAGGTCGGGATAAAACTTCAAAGCGTTAGACTTTACAGTCTCAAGGAGACTGCCCATACTACCAGTACAGTCGATACACATGACAATGTCTACATTGTATTTCAATCCCTGTGACATTCTATCTTAATGTTAGCCTGCTCTATAGACATCTCCAGATTCGAGCGTATATGAAAAAAGCGTGAGTGCCTGTACCTGTTGCCATCCTACTTTCTGAGGCTTCTCGCATTGCCTTACTATGGTCGGATGGCAACGCAGAAGCCCACGCTTGTATATGCAACGATATCATCAAGCATGCACTCCTCACGGAGTGCAATGCCGATGACGGATGTAGCATATCCATATGGGCGTCTACCGTTGCTATATCCTTGACCATAGTATTGAAACTTTGCGAGAATTTCAGAAAGTCAAGAATAAGCGTCAGATAAACGCTTTCAATATGTTCTCTCAGACGCACTTACGAGCGTCATGCAGATTCCCGCCTCTCTTTACCCCAGACCGGGGCTTCCGAAAGTGCGGTCTGCATCTGCAAATTTACGATTTATTTTCCATTCCACAAAACTTTTCCCGCTTTTTTTGTAAAAGATTCATAACAAAAAGTCCAATTATGTGCAAATGTTTCCTCATACCGCCCACCAGTATCCCTCTGTAGTGCGCAGCAGGTTTGTCGCAGGTGAAATTCCCCATTGTCAGGGTCTGAGATAGTCGCCGGGCATGTCCGGCGTTCCTCCCATCTCTCCTCCTACTAAAGACTCTCTGCGCACCCATCTCCCCAGCATGATCCGATACTTATATTACCCTTAGTCTATGAAGTGATATTTGTCCATGCGTCCGAGCTTCAGCTCGCCTCCATTAGCAATCGCTCCCACATAAACTTCCCCCGAGTGCGTAGCAGGTCTGTCGCAGCTGAAATCCACCCATTGTCAGGGTCTGAGATAGCCCGCGAGCATGCTTGCCCCCCCTGAAATCTCACCCTCTGAAGACTGAAGACTAAAGACTGAAGACTTTATCAAGATAAGGCTTAACACCCCTCTATCTGTTGTATCTTTGCGCAAAAAAAGCATAAAGTACAATGATAAAAAGCGACCGCAACCAACTTTCCGGCAGATTCTCTCCGGGATTCCGCTTCCGTTTTCACGTCCGCTCCATAGCGCACAATCGTCTTTACCTCCCCCTCGCCATGAAGCAGCTTCCGGAGATCCGGCAGCTGATGCAGGGTGTCTCTCCTCTCGTTGTATTTAACCGTTGTTCCATCCAGTCCGCCCGACAAGCCTTCTACGAACTCCGTAAAAAGCACGACTTCGCTTACTGGGCCGCCACAGAGTACTACATCCACGATCTAAATGATGCCGACAGCATTGTCCCGCTAATTCTGAATTCTTACCAGCACCATATCATAGATACATTCGAACGCCGTTACTTCAACCGTCAACGCGCCGCATATGTAATATCGAAGGCCTTCCGAAAATGCGGTGTGACCACCTGCGTCCAGGCATACATCCTATGGCGCCAGACCTATCATCTCTCCAAGCATTCAAACACATGCACGGCATCTGCCATCAACACCGAGCCTCTGAAGGCAAACCTCTGCCGCTTCCTAAAGAGGGAGATTGTCCCTCAGGATAATCATATCTTCATACCGAACGCTGACTGCCGGGCTTTCTTCAACAACTACCGAACCCCAGACGCACTCCGGGGCATTGATTTCGCATATGTGCATCTGGCAAACATGTCCCAGTGGGGCGACTCCGAAGGCAGGATTTCACCCAGAGTGTTCGCAGCATCCTCTGGAGGCGTACTTATGTCCCACCAAACCCTCATAGTCCTCGAAGGTAACATTCCCGACAAGGTGTTCATGATCGACGCTCCGAGACATTACGATACACTGAAACACTGCAGGCCCTCTGACCTGTCACATCTCTCCCGCAACCCTTACTTCCTCATCCAGCATATCGCCGCCAGCAATCCCAACAATGACCAGCCCCGTTACTTCCATCCCATCAACCTTTCCCTCCACAACCGCCGCTTCATATATCCTCCATCCTCCTGAGCTCCCCCCGGCATCCCTCCCTTACTGCCAAGGAGCTTCAGCTCCTTTTCAATCTCCTCTTTTTTCCAACTGTGCCGAGGCGGCAGCCGTAGGAATCACCTCGCCTCCCCTTCGAAATGCGCAGCAGGTCTGTCGCAGGTGAAATCCCACCATTGTCATTATTATCATAGCGTCTGTTGTCAAATATTGTGCCTTGTCACATAAAAAGACAATACAAAGATAGCTCAAAAAAGTCTAATCGCCAAGATAACTGAGAAAAAACTGATTTACCACAGGTAAAATCCCCCATTGTCAGAGTCTGAGATAGGCAGCCAGCATTCTCGCCCCCCCTCTCTAAAAGCTGATCGCTGAAGACTGTCCGCTGAAAACTATTGGTATCCTGATACTCGTAATAGAACCGGACAATGACATACGCCTATTCAAAAGGCTTCGTACCATCTGAACAAGTGTCTATAATGTCATTGACTTCTTTTAGCCGTATCGGTAGGATATATATCATCTTTTCCGCCATTATCTCAGTCATTGTCATTAGTCAGCTCATCTTCAATCTCCTTTATGGTAGGAAGTGCCGACGCTACGTCGTTGAACAGTTTTTCAGTCTCATATTGGGCTATCCCCATCGGCTGGGTTATTCCCCTCAGTGCAAACTCCGCCTTTTTATTGCTTTTGCTACGGCAAAGCAAGAGGCCGATCGTTGGCTTGTCTTCCGGTGACTTCACATACTCGTCAACGGCGGAGATATAGAAATTTAGTTTGCTTACAAACTCGGGGATAAACTCAACAACCTTCAACTCGACCACCACATAACAATGCAATTTCAGGTGATACATAAGAATATCTATGTAATAGTCATCACCGTCAACCACAACATTATACTGTCTGCCGACATAGGCGAATCCATGTCCTAATTCAAGTAGAAATTCGGTCATACGCTCGGCAAGACGGTTTTCAATGTCACGCTCATGCTGCAGGGCCATAGTGCCTATGAAACTGAAATTATATGGGTCTTTGAAAGCGTACTGAGCAAGATCCGACTGATAATCTGGTAAGGTTCGTGAAAAATTTGTGATGGCTCTACCTACGGTATTCATATAACCGCTGTTTATTTTTGACACCATAACATCCCGGCTCCACCCGTTGCGTGTCGTTTCAAGTATGTAGAAAGCACGTTCTGCGTCGCTCTTGATTTTTGGAAGCATGGAGATATGATGATACCAGCTTATGATTGTCAGGGGAATGTCTACATAATCCTTTCCGTCCGCCAATTCTGCAAGTGCCGCTTGCGAAATTGGCAGATCCTTAAATTCTGCAAGTGGCACTTGCAGAATTGGGAAGTCAGGATAATTCTCAGCGAACCGTCTCATATAGTGTAGGTTCCTCACTGAGTAACCCTTATCTTCAGGAAACTTGCGTGTTAAATCAACGGATAGCTGTTCGATTACTTGCGATCCCCAGCCAAGCTCTTTTTTCTTTAGTATGATGTCATTACCGATGCTCCAATACAATGACAGCATGTCGGTATTCACATGGATAGCCGCATTGAGTTTTGCTTTCTCAATGAGATTCTCAATATTATTACGCCATTCAGCGTAACCGTCCGGAAGGTTAATTGTATCTATTTCAGCTTTCATAATACAAAATTAATAAAAAAACTGCCAATAACGTCCTGAATCCCCAATATTATGACTAAATTTGCATTCAGATTGACTATCGTCAGTCTATAGGTCCCTCGGTTCTAATGCAACCGATTGAGAATTCATATCCGGATTTGTTTAAATATCTAACTGAAAGATACTGGACGTGCTAAGTTTGTATAAACATTTAAGAGGATGCAGAACAATATTCTATATTTCATTTTTGGTTGTACTATGATGTTGGCATCATGTAGTCAATCATCGAACAACGCCAAAACAACCGCATTAGCAGATGATGACAGACCTCCATTGGAATATTCCGATGCTGACAGAACGTTTGATGTCGTACTTGAGATTACATCTGACAGTCTGATAACATGTAATAATAATTTCTCAGGAAATGATGATAACCCTTTGATATTGGATACAAGTAACCCGGATTTTCCCAATTTATTCTCTAAATGGCTTACTTCAATGGATTCTACTCAGATAATCCGACTCAAAAACGGATCGGAACTTCATATTTCAGTTGGAGATGATGTTACTGACGCAACTATCGAAAAGGTTAAAAATAACATCAAAAAAATGCGGAATCGAGGGTATGTCTATATCCAATTTTTGAACACTACTATGCCTTACATATCGATTGAGACCGGCAAACTGACCACTGAAAGCTGTTCGCTGAAGACTGTTCGCTGAAGACTGACCGCTGATAACTGATCGCTGAAAGCTGAAAGCTGATCCTTCACAACTTATCAAGATAAGGGTCTAACCCCCAAAAAGTATATTAACTTTGCATCGGAAAACAACTCAACAGCGAAAGCCGAGTATGATTGAGACTATGACTCACGAAGTATCCGGTG